>JAKEFE010000026.1 GCA_022616215.1 Candidatus Parcubacteria bacterium
CTGCGACCGAACACAGTTTTGCCACCGCTTCTTTCCCCAGATTCACCGAGTCGGTGCGCATATAAGTAATGTGCCCAGCTTCATACAGCTTTTGTGCGGCGCGCATCGTGCGACTTGGCGCAAACCCAAGGCGCGTGGAAGCCGCCTGTTGGAGCGTGGAGGTGGTAAATGGCGGACGAGGCGCACGTTCCTCTTCTTTTTCCGTTACCACGCCGACTTCCCACGCCGACTTCTTCCCCGCCTCCACAATGCGGGCGGCGTCTTCCGGTGTTTTTGGTTCTTCGGTGCAGATGGCCGAAAATTCGCCATGGAGAGACTTGAACTTCCCGGTGAGAACAAAATAGGTTTCAGGAACAAATGCTTCAATGTCGCGTTCGCGCTCGGCAAGAATGCGAAGTGCCGGAGACTGTACGCGTCCTGCCGAAAGGCCGTAGCGAACTTTCTTCCAGATAAGTCCGGAAAGGTCGTAACCAACGAGGCGGTCAAGGACGCGCCGCGCTTCCTGCGCGGCGCGCAAGTTTTCGTCAATGGCGCGCGGGTGCGCGAGTGCTTCTTCCACCGCGTCTTTGGTGATTTCGTGAAAAACGACCCGTTTGGGCTTTTTGAGTCCGACAGCTTCCTGTATGTGCCATGCGATGGCTTCTCCTTCTCGGTCAGGGTCGGTTGCAAGATAGACTTCGTCAGCTTTGTCTGCCGCGTTGTGGATTTTGTTGATGACGTCCTTTTTGCCGGGGGAAATGACGTAGCGGGGTACAAACCCGCCGTCAACATCCACGGCGTCTTTGTTTGATTTAGGCAAATCGCGAACATGCCCGACAGAGGCGAGCACTTCGTAGTCTTTGCCGAGGTAATGCCCTATGGTTCTCGCCTTTGCGGGCGATTCCACGATAAGCAGCTTTTTGGCCATTCGCTAACAGATAGCGCGATACCTTATATATTGTCAAATCACACCCGTCGCCATGCACCGAATTCTTCTTTTAAAATTCCTTTGAGTTCCAGAGTAACAAGTGCGGTTAGTGCGTCCGATGGGTTTAGGTTTGAGGCACGGATAAGCTCGTCGCGCGGTAGGGGTTCGGTGAGGAGATCGTAGATGGTTTTTTCGTAGCCCTCAAGTGAGAATTCTGCCCGCGCGCCTTCGGCGCACGGGTCAATGTGGAGCGCTTCCAATATGTGGAGCGAGTCAGACACCAGCGTCGCTCCGAGCCGTAAGAAGAGATGTGCGCCGAAACCATGAGGGTCCCCAATTCGGTGCGGGATACAGAGTAGATCGCGGTTGTATTCGTGCGTGAGCCGGGCGGTAATCAGGGTTCCTGATTTGTTGCCTGCCTCAACCAAAAGTACCGCGTGCGAAAGTCCGACCATGATGCGGTTTCTTGAAGGGAAGTCGTAGGGAGCGGCTTTATAACCGCCCTCATGTTCCGAAAGCAAGAGTCCACCGGCTTTGAGGATGTCCCCGGCAAGCCCCGCATTTGCGCGAGGGTATATGACATCGTCGTTTAGTCCTGATCCGGGCACAGCGATGGTATGAAGTCCGGCGGCAAGCGCGGCTTTATGGGCGCACGCGTCTGCGCCAAGGGCAAGGCCGGAAACGATGGAAATAGGATAACCGGAGAGCCCCGTGATGAGTTTCTCGCACGCTTCGCGGCCATAGCTCGTAAGTGCTCGCGAACCAACGACCGCAAGGTAGGTGGTGCCTACTTTTGGCCAGTGTCCTCGCGCGAAAAGCGTTTGTGGCGGCTTTGGTATTTCACGAAGCTGTGAAGGATATTCGTCCTGTCCAAGTTGTCGCAAGTCGTTCTCCATACTATGCTTCCTTTATTATGCTTGATATTCACTTCATCCGCGAGAATGCCGATATCGTCAAAGAGGCCGCCCGCAAGAAAGGGGTTGAAGTAGACATCGATCGTCTCCTCGTTGTTTATGAAGAGCGAAAAAAGTTAGAGCAGGAGCTGGAGAGCCGTCGTGCTGAACAGAACCGAGCTTCAAAAACAATCGCACTTGCCAAAGGAGCAGAGCGGGATAAGCACATTGAGGCGATGCAACACCTGAAAGCTGGTATGGCGGAGAGTGAAGAAAAATACAAGAAAGTCATGGAAGAGTGGGAGAAGCTCATGCTTGCGGTCCCCAACATCCCAAGCCCGGATACCCCGGAAGGACCGGATGAGTCGGGCAACAAGGTATTGCGGCAGTGGGGAGAGAAGCCGGCATTCCCCTTTGCGGCGAAGGCACACTGGGATCTGGGAAAGGATCTGGGTCTCATTGATACCGAGAAAGCAGGAGAGATTTCCGGCGCACGCTTTAGCTATCTCTTGGGTGATCTGGCACTCATGCAGTTCGCGCTCATTGATCTGGTGATGAAGACCATCACCTCTCGGGACATGGTTGCGCGTATCGCAGAGAAAGCTGGACTAGCGGTTGATACCAAGCCCTTCATTCCCGTTATCCCGCCGGTCATGATGCGAGCGGATGTGATGGGACGCATGGCGCGACTGCATCCAATTGACGAGCGCTATTACTTTGAGAAGGACGATCTGGTGCTGGTCGGAAGCGCGGAGCACACGCTTGGTCCGTTGCATATGAACGAGATCATAGAAGAAGCGAAGCTGCCCATTCGCTATGTGGGGTATTCAACAGCGTTTCGCCGGGAGGCGGGTGCAGCGGGGAAAGATACGCGCGGAATACTCCGTCAGCATCAGTTTGATAAGGTAGAGATGGAAACCTTCGTGCGACCGGAAGACGGATATCGCGAACAGGATCTGCTTGTTGCTATCCAGGAGCACTTGATGCAGGCGCTTACGCTTCCGTATGAGGTCGTGATTGTGTGCACGGGAGACATGAGTAAGCCTGACCAGCGGCAGATTGATATCAACACCTGGATGCCCGGCCAAGGTGTCTACCGCGAGACGCACAGCTCCGACTATATGGGTGGTTTCCAGGCACGACGTCTCAATACCCGCGTGAAGAATGCAGCTGGCGAGATTACGCATGTGCATATGAATGACGCGACGGCGTTTGCAGTCGGGCGCACGCTCATCGCTATCATGGAAAACTACCAGCAGGAAGACGGCTCAATTCGCGTGCCAGACGTGCTCGTGCCTTATGTCGGTAAAGAAATCATTCGACGTCCGGCGTAGGAAAAGCGCGCGAACAAAAACGGCGCGACGCAAACAGCCTGCGCCGCGCCGCAAGCTGTCGCTACGGCAGCGACGCGAGGCATCGCGTGTCCGCTCGCTCTTGCTTTTTTGTGCGGGTGTCTTTCTCGCGATACTCGCCTCGCTCTATCTTTCGTGGCGCCCAGAAGTCAGAATTAGCGACATCCGTGCCGAGGAAGAATCGTATAGTGCGGTCGCCTTTGAAGAACTCACGGGCGCGTATTGGGGAATAGTCCCGCGCAATTCGGTTTTTTTCTACCCTGAACAGGATATTCGTGCGGCCATACTGAAAGAGAATCCTCACGTCGTCAAAGTCTCTATTGCTCGCGATAGCTTTTCCACTCTCTCTATATATACAGAGATGCGCGACGTTGCGTTTTGGTGGTGCGGAACTCCAGCGGATGCATCTGCGGTGTCGGTTTCGTGTTATGAAGCTGACTCCGGGGGACTGGTCTTTGCGAGCGCAGAGGAAGAGCACGAGCTGGAACACACCTCCGTGCTTCGGGTGTACGCAGAGTTAGACACGGCCTCTACCACCCACTCGTATCCGCTTAGAGCGCGAGTTCTGGGGTCAGCTCTTATTCCGGATATTCTCCAGTTTGCGCACGCGGTAGAAGCTATGAGCGTACCACTCGCCGCCATTTCTATACGAGATGACGAAGCGGATTTGTATACCGACGGAGGTACGCGCATTACCTACGTTGTCGGAAAAGAACAGCAGGCAATTTCCGCCGCCGAAGTTACGCTTCCCACACTCAATCTTCTTGACGGTTCTATTCTCTACGTAGATCTCCGTTTTGACGAGAAAGCATATGTGAAAAAACGCTCGGAATGAGGTAGGGTGGGGAAATGAAGTCGTTTTGGGACACATTGCCGAAGCCATTTTTTGTGCTCGCGCCTTTGGCGGACGTCACTGATCCTGCGTATAGGGCGCTTATAGCCGAGTGTGGGAAGCCTGACGTTACGTACACCGAGTTTGTCTCGGCTGACGGTCTTTTCCATATGCGTGAGAAGAAAGGTATTCCTGACGAGGAGAATCCGCTCGTGCGGGATTTGCAGTATACGGAAGGAGAGCGTCCCATCCTCGCCCAGTTCTTTACCTCAAACCCAGAGACGATGGAATATGCAGCTCGGTATGCACTTCTACACGGCTTTGATGGTGTTGATATCAATATGGGATGTCCTGATGCCTCTATTGAAAAACAGGGCGCAGGAGCGGCGCATATAAAAAATCCAGAACAAGCGTGCGAAATCATCGCGGCCGCCATCCGTGGCACCGAAGGGAAAATTCCTGTGTCTGTGAAGACTCGTCTTGGCTATAACAAGATTGAATATCAAGAATGGCTTCCGCATCTTCTTGATTCAGGCATTTCTGCTCTTACAATCCACATGAGAACGCGTAAGGAAATGTCTAAAGTCAAGGCACACTGGGAACTAGGAAAAGAGATAGTCTCGTTCTGTCGAGATAGAAATAGGGAAGTCTTCATAATTGGCAACGGCGATATTGCATCTGTTGAGGAGGGCCGCACCTTGGCTTGCGAACAAGGCTGGGACGGTCTCATGCTTGGTCGCGCTATCTTTGGGAACCCTTGGGTATTTACAGGACGCACGTCAGAAGAGCTTTCAATTTCAGAACGTCTGACTTCCCTACTCTCACTTGCGCAAAGATTTGATGCGCTACGACCGAAGAAGCACTACGCAATACTTAAAAAACACTTCAAAGCGTTTGTGAACGGTTTTGACGGAGCCGCGGAACTTCGTGCTCGCCTTATGGAGACCAACAACCTCTCTGAACTTGAGGCATGTCTTAATGAGTTCAGATAAAAAAGCGGCCGCCACCCTTAAGGTGTGCGGCCTAGTTCCCCATCGCCCCTCAGGACGGCAGACTCCTCTTTCGGGGAGCCGAACCGTCACCGAAGCAGGATAGAAACGTACCCTCAATGTATACTACCTTTCATGTCGCATCAATCGTTGTATAGGGCGTACCGGCCGCAGAAGTTTTCGGAGGTAGCCGGCCAAGATCACATTGTGGGCGCTCTCAAGGAACAATTGAAGGCCAAAAAGGTTGCTCATGCCTATCTTTTTGCCGGTTCTCGCGGGCTGGGGAAAACGTCGGTAGCGAGAATTTTTGCGAAGGAGCTTGGGGTAAACGATAACGATTTATATGAGATAGATGCGGCTTCAAACAACAGTGTAGACGACATTCGCACGCTCACAGAAAACGTCTACACGCTCCCTTTCGCTTCGCCGTACAAACTCTACATACTGGACGAAGCACACATGCTTTCAAAAGGAGCATGGAATGCATTTCTGAAGACACTTGAAGAGCCACCTGCTCACGCCATCTTTGTATTGGCAACCACGGAGCTTTCACGCGTACCTGACACGGTGCAGTCGCGTTGTCAGGTGTTTGAATTCAGAAAGCCCACACACGATGGACTTATGAAGCTTGTCGTGAGAGTTGCGAAAGAAGAAGGATACACGCTTCAACCCGGAGTCTCCGACCTTGTGGCACTTCTTGCAGACGGCTCTTATCGCGATGCCCTTTCAACGCTTGAAAAAGTATTTTCAGTTTCCAAAGACAAGACGATAACGCGCGAAGAAGCAGAAAAAGCGACTGGTGCGCCACGTGCCTCTCTTGTCGCAGACTTCGTGTCGGCGCTCTCTGAAGGGAATTCGGAAAAAGCACTTGCCGCGCTCGCCAGAGCGAGCGCGGAGGATGTAGACATGACTCTTTTTCTCTCGCTGGTACTTGAGCGCATGCGCGCGGTCTTGCTTTCAAGGCACGCGCCGGAACTTCGCGCATCGCTTAAAAACGAATATGGCGAAGAATACGCCGACATTGAGATGCTTGCCACGTCTCCCACTTCCAAACTCACCCACGAAACACTTAAAGAGTTTCTTGATGCCGCGTCCCGGGTGCGCTACTCGCCTGTTCCTGCGCTTCCTCTTGAGCTTGCGGTGCTGGAACTCTCGTCGCGCCAATGACAATAAAAAGTATTCGTTTCTTAGCGGTCGTAGCGCTCATCGCTGGCATCGGGTATGTGCTCTATCTTCAAGTGGCTCCCCTTTTTGCCGCGCCGTGCGAAAAGCCGATTACCTATGCCGTACTCACGTTTGATGAACGGTTTGGTATTTCTCGCGCTCAATTTTTAAGCGCGCTCTCTGATGCCGAAGCAGTGTGGGAAGAAGCAGCCGGTCGCGAGCTGTTTGCACACACGTCCGAAGCAGAACTCGGCATCCATCTCGTGTATGGAGATGTGCAGAAAACAACAGAACTTGGTCAGAAAATTGACACAGAGCAGGCGGCATATGATGCGAAGAAAAATGAAATTGAAGCTCTCAAAGATGAGTTTGACCGCGCAAAGCGTTCATTTGAGTCGGAAACCGCCGCCTATGAGGCGGCGGGGAGAGAATACGATGCAGAGGTTAAGCATTGGAATAGCCAAGGAGGTGCTCCACCAAAAGAATACGAACAACTGACCGAAATGCGCGAAGTTCTTCGGCGAAAGCAGGAGAAGCTTGAAGAGGAGGCAGATGCGTTAAACAAAATTGCGGGTGAAATCAACGACTTGGTGGAAGATTTAAACCGGCTTGCGAGGGCGTTGAACGCCAAAGTGGGAGTCTTTAACGAGCGCGCCGGAGATGAATTCGATCAAGGAAATTATGAGGAGGACAGAGAGGGAAGGCGAATAAGTATTTATGAGTTTTCAAACGGAACAGATTTGCGCCGGGTGCTTATCCATGAAATGGGGCACGCGCTCGGGATAGGGCACGTAGAAAACCCAGACTCCATCATGTATTCCTACAACTTCGGCACGGATCTTGCACTTTCAGAAGAAGACATCGCGGCGCTACGTCAGGCGTGCAAACTCGACTAATGTACCCACGCGAAACGAAAGGGAGATCATGTTTGTGCTATTGACAGGTAGGAAGAGCACACCAAAGCTCGTATCCTACCTGTGCTATAATGCACAGGAATATCTATAGCAGCGTTGAAAGGATTTGAGCGAGAAGAAGCGATACGGTTACGAAAGCAAGGCAAAACATATGCTGAAATACTTGCACAAATTCGGGTGGCGAAGTCCACCTTGTCGTTATGGCTTCGTTCCGTAAGGCTAGCCAGGAGGCAAAAACAACGTATTACAAAAAAAACGTATAGAAGCCGGCTTACGCGGTGCAGAAGTTCGAAGGAGAGATCGTGTTGCCGAGATAGTAATCGAGCGCCGTCGAGGGCTTACCGACGTTAAAAAGCTTTCAAAGCGCGAACTTCGGCTCATTGGTGTGGCGCTCTATTGGGCAGAAGGATCAAAACAAAACCAACGTTCCCCGAGTGCGGGTATCCAGTTTGGTAATTCCGATTATAGAATGCTTAAAGTTTTCCTCTCATGGCTGGACGATTTACGGATTTCAGAAGAAAGCATTTATTTTGAGCTATACGTGCACACGAATAGGAGGTCTGACATTCCGACCTTCCGTAAATGGTGGGCGCGTAAACTGTCCATTCCTTTAGCTAAGCTGAACCGTATTTACCTCAAAAAGGGAAATCCGGCAACAAATCGGACGAATGTGGGCGACTTGTATCACGGTCTGTTAAGGATTAAAGTGAACGCAAGCACGACCCTAAACCGCCGCGTAGACGGCTGGATAGAAGGTATCGTTGCATCTTGCCGGGTCGTCTAATGGTAGGACTACTGCCTTTGGCGCAGTGTATCTTGGTTCGAGTCCAAGCCCGGCAGCCAATTAGGATTTTGTTAAACTAACAGTATGGAATCAGAGCATAGAATGCCAACAGATCTTCGCAATGTTCTTGCCGCTCCAAGAGTTGCGACGCTTTGGAGAGGTCTAACTCCGATAGCACGCCGAGACTTTATTACGTGGATAGAGGGGGCAAAACAGCCGGAGACGCGTAAGCGTCGGGTAGAGAGCATTCCCTCCAGACTTGCCTCCGGCAAGCGTCGCCCTTGCTGTTATGCGGTCGTGCCAATGAATGTGTACAAGGCGCTTGCAGATTTGCCCAAAGCCAAGGCCACATGGAAAGGGCTCACGCCGGATGAGCGCAGGGACTTTGTGAGTTTTATACATTCTGCAAAAGATGCCCCCATGCGTGCAAAGAGAATTGAAAAAACAGTGCTGATGCTTTTGTCCGGAAAACGACATCCCTAATCATCATCCATTCCCTTATACGTAAAGTCGTGTATGATGCCGAGGTCATAGGGAAGTATGCATGTACCGAATAAGAAAACGAAGATAGTTGCAACTATCGGACCCGCAAGCGATGGGTCCGATGTGCTTAGTGCGCTCATTACAGCGGGGCTGAACGTCGCTCGTCTTAACATGAGCCATGGTTCTCATGAGGAGCACGGTTCTCGCATTCAGACGATACGGGATGCGGCAGCGGCTCTTGGCACTCCCATTTCTATTTTACTCGATCTTGCAGGTCCAAAAATCAGGACGGGAACGTATGCGACCGAAAGAATCACCATCGCCGCAGGAGACGAACTTACGCTCACCACTGAAGAGATTGTGGGAGACGCATCACGCTTTTCAGTGAACTACGCAAAACTTCCGGAAGAGGTATCTCCCGGCACCATCATCATGCTTGATGATGGTGCGAAGAAGCTTGAGGTTGTTGAAGTTAAAGATCATGAAATACGCTGCAGGGTGCTCGTTGGTGGAGAACTGAAATCACGTCGGGGAGTAAATGTGCCCGGCGCACATCTTTCAATTGAAACAATTACCGAGAAAGACAAAGCCGATCTTGCGTTTGGGCTTGCGGGAGGCATTGATATGGTTGCGCTTTCGTTTGTGCGTCGCGCAGAGGACGTACGCGAGCTTCGCGAACTCTGTCGAGGCAACGGACGCGTCGTGCCCATTATCGTAAAGATAGAGACGCAGGAAGCACTCGAAGGCTTTGATGCGATTCTTGTTGAGGCCGATGGTGTCATGATTGCGCGCGGAGACCTCGCTGTTGAAATTCCAGCAGAGATGGTTCCTCTTCACCAAAAAGACATCATTAGGAAGTGCACTATGGCAGGAAAGCCCGTTATCACCGCGACACAGATGCTTGAGTCTATGGTTCGCTCTCCTGTGCCAACGAGGGCAGAAGTATCAGATATTGCCAATGCGATTGTTGACGGCACAGACGCGATAATGCTCTCTGAAGAAAGCGCGCTCGGTGCTTATCCCGTCGAAGCCGTGACCATGATGGCCAAGATTGCGGAGGCGGTTGAGCATGATATTGAAACGAAATCAGCGCGCACGTTGGTGAGTATTCAGGATTCCGTTACGCACTCTATCTGCACCACCGCAAAGGATGTGCAGGCGACACTCATCGTTGCTCTCACTGAATCAGGCACTACCGCGGAACTCATCGCACGATTCCGCCCACCCATTCCTGTGATTGCGCTTTCTCCGCACGAAGCAACCGTACGCAAACTGCATCTCGTGCGTGGCGTGTATCCCTACCAGACAGAAGGACAGAAAACGCTCGCAGAAGCACTCGCCGCCATCCCAGAATTTGTTACGAAACATAATGTGGCCAAGAAGGGCGATGTCATGGTCGTCTCCGCAGGTCTTTCCTCTTTTGGTGTTCCGGGTTCAACAAACATGCTTGCCGTACTTCAGGTGTAGTTGGCAAAGCAGACATAAGGCCGAAAGTGTATACTGATGCCATGACACGAAATCCTATCCTCAACGCGCTTGCCGCCGCTCTCTATATATTGGTTGTGGCGTTTCTTTTCTCGTTCATTGAACTTCTTCCGGAACCTGCAAATCCGCTTGGTCCCGTCGCCGGCTTCCTTTCCCTTTTTGTTCTCTCCGCCGCAGTTACCGGCTACGCCATCATCGGCATGCCGCTTCGTCTCTTTCTTGAAGGAGAGAAGAAAGAAGCGGTCACGCTTTTCGTGCAAACCTTACTAGCGTTTGCCGGAGCAAGTGTTGTTCTATTTCTTGCGACGATGTTTATCCCTCACTTTATATTCGGCACTATCAAACCATGAACACCGAAACAATTACTGTAGAAACCCGCATCCGCGCTCCAATTGAAAAAATCTGGCGCGATTACACCAGTCCTGAAGCCATCAAGGTGTGGAATGCCGCGTCAAACGACTGGCACACGACGAGAGCGGAAAACGACCTACGGGTCGGGGGCAGGTTTCTCTCCCGCATGGAAGCCAAAGACGGAAGTGCAGGATTTGATTTTACCGGAACGTACGATGTAGTCGTCCCGAACGAACGTATCGGCTACACGATGGAGGATGGGAGAAAAGCCGAAATAACGTTTACGCCCGACGGAGACGGCGTTCATGTTATTGTCACCTTTGACCCTGAAACAGAAAACACGCACGAAGTACAGAGGGCTGGCTGGCAAGCCATTCTTGATACCTTCAAGAAATACTCCGAAAAATCAAGATAAGAAAGTGCCATTTGCTATACTGGACGCATTATCGGGTTACATACATTTGTTTATGAAATTCCTAGTCACCTACCAAATGCCACACGCCGGTCTTGATGAGTGGATGAAGAAGCCCGAAGCAGACCGCAAAACCGAGGAGCAGAAGATGATGGAAGAATGGAATGCGTGGATGGCAGCTCACAAAGATGCAGTAGTTGAGACTGCAGGAGTAGGAAAGCCAAAGCGCGTTACGAAGGGAAACATCGAGGACGCGAGGAACGACCTCATGATGTATTCCTTTGTAGAAGCAGAGTCACTTGAAAAGGCTGCAGAGATGTTTAAAGATCACCCACACTTTGGTATTCCAGGGGGTGTCATTGAAGTGATGGGAGTGAATAAGAATATTGGATAGGCGTATGCAAAAAATAGTCCCGCATCTTTGGTTTGATAAGGAGGCGAAAGAAGCCGCGGAGTTTTACGTCTCTGTTTTTCCGCATTCAAAAATCACTCATTTCTCGCAACTCCATAACACCCCGTCGGGAGATGTGGATATGGTTTCTTTTGAGCTTTCAGGCAACCCATTCATGGCGATTAGCGCCGGCCCTCTTTTCAAATTCAACGAAGCCATTTCATTTGTAGTGAACTGCAAAGATCAGGCAGAGATTGATTATTACTGGGAGAAATTATCTGCAGTATCGGAATCCGAGCAATGCGGATGGCTCAAGGATAAGTACGGTGTTTCGTGGCAAATAGTTCCAGAAGACATGAATACCATGATGGCCAACGGCACGCCTGAACAAATGGCACGCCTGACCGCAGCATTTTTGCCGATGAAAAAATTTGATGTTGCCGCGCTCAAAAAAGCATACGAAGGGTAATGGAACCAAAGCCGAATATCGTCCAAGACGTATTTCACTCGTACCTCGCCATGATAGAAAACAGCGTGGGCACAAACGCCTATCGCAACGGCTACTTTCAGGTGAATGGGGAACTCACTGATATCCTGCGGGACGGTGAACTCTCCTGTGCGTATTTTGTGTCCACCGTCCTTCATGCGTTTTATCTCATCAAAGAGCGACACACTATGACGGTTGGCACACTTCGCGATATGCACGCGTCTGGATGGTATGAAATATCGGAGCCAAAGAGAGGTGCGGTGGTGCATTGGGGTCCAAAAAAAGATGACCTCGAAAAACACCCGCACATCGGATTTTGTCTTGACCCTGATACTGCCGTTAGCACGAATTCAGGAACCCGCATGGTTGCTACACACCTGCTTCAGTTTGGCGAGCGTGACATCCTTGCTTATTTTTGGCACGAGAAACTTGGAACATAGTGGATGTGCATAACGTGTAGGAGCCGCTCTCCATAGACTATGATGTAGATAGACATTATGAGTCGAACAAAAATTATGCAAATACTAAAAAACAAGACGGCAGTCATCGGAGCTATTTTTGTATTGGTGCTTGTGGTCATTGCGGCAGTGTTCGTAATGAAAAAAGTCCATGCTCCGGAAGTGGTGGGAGTCTACACGGCGAGCGTCGTCTCTGCCGGTCCAGCTCGTAATCTGACACTTACACTTTCGGCAGACCAGTTGGCCACGCTCGTTACCGACTATTCAAACAACAATGTCGTGACGGAGCAGGGCACATGGAGTGCTGAGGGTAAAACACAGGTGCGTCTCTCACTTACCGCAAACAACATACGCGGATATTCCTCACCAGTCGTCATTGTCTTTGAGCGTTCACGAAATTCCCTTGAGGCCATAGAATACGATGAAAGTCTGTACGGAAGCGAGGGACTCACCCTTGTAAGAGCGGGAGAGGCGGTAGACGAACGGCTCACCAAAAGCTCATGGCAGTGGAAGGAAACCGTGTACTCAAACGACGAGACCGTGCGGCCGAAGAACCCCGCTCAATTTCAGTTGACCCTTGGAGAGGACGGGAGATTTTCCGCCATGACCGACTGTAACAACCTCTTGGGTACGTATGATGCGGATGGCAGTGAGGTTGAGTTTGAGGATATTGCCTCTACGAAAAAATACTGCGAGGGGTCGCAGGAAGCGGCTTTTACCACCATGCTCTCACAGGCACAGGGGTATCTCTTCAACTCTGCCGGGCATCTTGTCTTGGTGATGCGACTTGATTCTGGGTCCATTATCTTCACCCCTCGCTAGAAGGAAGCCCTCGGCAGGTATAGTGGCATCATCCATTAAAAGGTTAACAACACGCGTATGAAAAAAGGCGGATATGTGGATGGGTTTGTGCTCGCCGTTCCAAAGAAGAATAGAGCTATGTACAAAAAGATGTCAGCGACAATGGCTAAAGTAAGCAAGAAATACGGTGCACTTGATTACAAAGAATGTGTTGCAGACGATATGCATCCAAAAGGGATGGGCAAAATGAAAATTATGCAGTTTCCGAAGATGGCCAAGGCAAAGGCAGGAGAGGAAGTATGGTTTTCGTACATTGTCTACAAGTCTCGTAAGCATCGCGATCAAGTCAACAAAAAGATAATGAACGATCCAGTCATGAAAGACCCGAAGTGGAAGGATATGCCCATGCCTTTTGATATGAAGCGCATGGCCTACGGCGGGTTCAAAGTTGTTATCAGCATTTAGTTCTCATGAGCAAGGGGCGGTACCAACGGTACTTTCTTGAATCTTGGCACCAAGTGTCCTTCGTGGTTCACTTCCTCTAGAAATTCTTTAAGCGGACGTACGAACGGAAAGTGCTTTCCGGCATCTTGTGTATACACGACCCCTATCGTTTGATCGGCCTCCAGTATCACGAGCATGGTGACCCGATACGGACATTCGGGATGTTTGTAGTGCGCGTATCGTTCACCCACAACGACCTTTGTCCCGGCCTCAACAAGAATTGTGGCAAGTTCTTCGTCGCTTTTCTTGTTGTTCATATAGCCACAGCCTAGCACGGTCTTTGTGAGGTATACTTTTACGGAAGTAGTATCACGACTCACGTCTTTTCTATGCAAAATCCTATCGTATGGGCAATCATCGTTATCGTGCTTGTAGGTGCGGGATGGTTCGTTTTCCAAACTCCGGCAACTGCTCCTCTAGGAGAAACACCGTTAGAAGGCACGCCGCCGGTTTCCGACACTCCGGAAATTGAGTTACCAAGCGAAGAACCACAGCCGGCTCCTTCAGCACCTGTGGATGAGAGTCAGCCAGTGTCTCTAGTTACCGTGACATACACCGTAAACGGTTTTTCACCGTCTTCTTTGACAGTGAAAAAAGGGACAATGGTTACCTTCGTGAATCAAAGCGGGCGCACCATGTGGGTTGCCTCCGACGAACACCCGTCGCATTCACAATACGACGGCACAAGCCGGGGAGACCACTGTCCAAACAACGGCACCGTCTTTGACCAGTGTGCATCCGGCGACACCTATGCGTTTACGTTTAACAAGACTGGTTCATGGGGATACCACAACCACACGAGCGCCGGCCACCAAGGCACCATTATGGTAACCGAGTGATATGCGTACGGCAGATCTGCTTCTTCGCGTTGGTGTCGCTTTTGCATTTCTTTTTCCGCCCATAAATGCGTTTATAGACCCCTACGCGTGGATTGGCTACTTTCCGGCATTTATGCGCGACATCGTGCCAGAAATGGCCTTGCTTCACGGATTCGGACTCATAGAAATCGTTATCGGGCTTTGGATACTGTCTGGCCGCCGCATCTTTCTGCCGTCTATTGCCGCGACCGTCATGCTCCTCTTCATCGTGATCTTTAATTTCGGCGATTTTCAGGTGTTGTTTCGTGACCTTCCGATAGCCGCGGCGGCCCTTGCCCTTGCGGTACTGCACCGTCCGCGGCCGTTATCAACTGAACCACCTACGAAATGAAATGGATTCTCCTTCTCATACCGCACGGTTTGGCGATTTTTATGTCAGTGGTGTTTCTTGATTCACTTCGGTATAAATTCTTCAACCACGAAAAGACACAGGTGATTTTTGGAACGCTTAATGCGTGGGTGGCCACGCTCGGATTTCCAGGAACATTCGGAACGTCAGGTATTCTCAGCCAATATGTGATTGGTTCGGTGGAACTCCTTGCCTCGGCATTGCTTCTTCTTGGCATCACTCCGACCCTTAACGCTCTTCAGGGCTTTGGCGCCATCGTTGCGTTCGCACTGATGACGGGTGCGGTGTCGTTCCATCTCTTTACACCGCTTGGGATAGACCCCAACCACGACGGAGGCGGACTCTTCGTTGCGGCGGTGCTTGTGTGGATTGCAAGTACTGTGGTTATGGTCATACGGCATCGCGACATTCTTGCCGTATTCGGGACACGATGAAAACATTACTGACGATTCCTGTCTCTTCCACACAAGAGGAAGTCGTCAGCATGTTGAGAAAAGTCGGTGCCGTTAAAACAGACGGTCATTTTGTGGGCACGTCCGGAGAGCATATGAGCGTCTATGTGAACAAGGACGCACTCCTTACACATCCTCAAGAAACATCACGTATGGGAGAGCTGTTTGCTACGATGAGCAAGGATCTTCCAATTGATGTGGTCGTGTCTCCTGCGATGGGTGCAATCATCCTTGGGCATTGGACCGCGTATCACCTATTGCGCATAACTGGCCGACCTGTTCTGAGCGTCTATACCGAGAAAGACAAAAACGAGAATCAGATGTTTAAACGCGATTATGACAAGATAGTAGAAGGGAAAAACGTGCTCTTAATTGAAGATACCACTGCAACCGGTCTTTCGGTTCGCCGCTCATTGAAGTCTATTGTGGAAGCGGGTGGGAACGTCCTTCGAGCGTGCGTCATGGTGAATCGAGACACAAAAAACATAACAAGTGAGGCAGTAGGCGCACCGCTCTCGTGGCTTGCTGAAATTCCTGCCGAAACGTATCCGGAGGACGATTGTCCTCTTTGTAAAGCACACATTCCAATACACACGACGGTTGGTCACGGAAAGAAATTTCTAGAGAAACAGACACGCTGATGCCGTATACTAATCAGTAATGGCAATGCAGTATGAGGGTCCGGTAGAACCGATTGCGTCGCATGAAGACGAACTTGCGCATCTTCGCGCGCAAGTAGAAGCAAAGGAGCGGGAGCTTGAGGCAATGAAAAAAGACCGCCCGCGCGAGATGATTGCGCGCGAGCGCATTGTCCACCATGTGAAAACCCCCGCCGAGCATGTGCTTGCGCCGGAGTTTCGGATGGCAGAAGAAGACATACAAGAGCTCGCGCTTAATCTGGAACCAGAGAGCGATGACGCGACCATGGAGGAGCTACGCGGCGTTATGGAAACGCACGGCATACACAACGCGTTTTCTGTGCTTCGGAAACTCCGGAGCCCGCATCTTGAAGATGATTTTCATCGATTCCTTGTCGCCTACCTTGTCGCCGGCATGGAGGTGAAAGGAATGAACGAAGGACAACCAGAATGGAAGGCGCTTCACATGACGCTCTACAGCATTGCGCTTCCGGAAGTGAGCGCTGATGAGACCGACCGCAACAAATCATTCAAAGAGCTTGTCGCGTCTATGGAGCAGCTCTACGGCGGGATGCTTGCCGTAGAGGAGGCATATCACGGCGAACCACCGTACTTCACGCTTGAACTTGCCGTTCCTATTGATAAGCCGGAGCTTCGTTTTTATGCCGCCGTACCTAATGGAAGAAAAAATCTTTTTGAAAAACAAGTGCTTGCGGTTTTTCCCCACGCTGTTCTTGCGGAGGAACCAAATGACTACAACATTTTCACAAAAG
>JAKEFE010000003.1 GCA_022616215.1 Candidatus Parcubacteria bacterium
GTTATCATTGCCGGTCTTCCGGACATTTACATTGGCGAAACGGTCACCACTGACCACAACGCCGAGCCGCTTCCAGCCATTGCTATTGATGAGCCGACCATTACACTCAATTTTCTTGTCAATAATTCGCCGTTTGCCGGAAAAGAAGGAAAATATGTGACAAGCCGCCAACTTCGCGAATATCTTGAGCGCGAACTTGAGGTGAACGTCGGACTGAAGGTTGATTTTGTTTCTCCGGACTCTTTCAAAGTGTCCGGACGCGGCGAACTCCACATCGCCATTCTCCTTGAAAATATGCGGCGCGCCGGATATGAAATGCAAGTGTCTCAGCCGCAGGTTATTTTCCACGACAACGCTGGACAGCGGGAAGAACCATTTGAAGAAGTAGTGATTGATACGCCGTCTGAATTTCAGGGCACCATTATTGAGAAGCTCGGCCAAAGAGCGTTTGTTTTGCAAAATCTTGTTCAGCACGATAATCTTGTCCGTCTCACACTCCTTGGCCCCACGCGCGGACTTCTCGGGTATCGTTCGCAGTTTGTCATTGATACCAAAGGCGAAGGAATTCTTTCGTCGCGTTTTACGGGTTTCAAACCATATGCAGGAGAGATAAAAAAGCGCCAAGTTGGCTCCATGACCTCAATGGCAACCGGCAAAGCGCTCGGTTATTCGCTGTGGATGCTTCAGGACCGCGGACTTCTCTACATTGCTCCGGCAGTTGATGTATATGAAGGAATGGTCATCGGCAACACCTCAAAGGGCGAGGAAATGGTGGTAAATCCGACAAAAGGCAAAAATCTCACCAATGTGCGCGCCTCCGGAAGCGATGAGGCCATAAACCTTGTTCCTCCCTACACACTCACCATTGAGCGCGGCCTTGAGGTTATGGCGGAAGATGAATACCTTGAAATAACACCGCAGTCGGTGCGCCTGCGAAAGCAGGTTTTGACCGAAACCGGGCGTTCTAAAGCAAAACGCACATAACTTGCGTTTCTCTACAAGTCGTGATATAATAGAGGTACAACGAATCTCACCTTAGTTTTCCGTCTTGAGAGTACTCAAGACCGCCCCAAAGACAGAGGGAACATACGGGCGAAACTCTCGAGACGTTGAACTTATAAAACAATCGGGCATCTTCCTCACGTCCGACGGATTAGAAAAAGTATAATGGCAACAACGTACATTGTGCGTAAAAACACGCGAAACGATCTTCGCGACAGACCGGGATATAGAAAATTTGCTGATAAGCGAGGCGGACGCGGCGGCGATAGACCACAAGGTCGCGGCGGGTATAGCCGTGGTGATAGTCGCGGAGGCGGTAATTCAAGGGGGAGAGGCGGACGCGGCAAACAGTCTGTTTTTTCCGATATCTCAAAATTGGTAAACAAAGCACAACCGCAGGAGGCGGAGGCACTATTTGTGCCTACACATCTCTTTGGTGATTTTCCGATAGATACTGTGCTTAAGGAAAACATCGCTTCACGAAACTACGAAAAACCAACACCTATTCAGGACGAAGCCATCCCCCACGCACTCGCGGGTGAAGACGTGGTCGGTCTTGCAAATACCGGCACCGGAAAAACAGCGGCGTTTCTCATTCCGCTTATTGATAAAGTAGTGAAGCTCCGCGCACTTGGCACCGAAGAGCGCGTGCTCATCATGGTGCCTACGCGAGAACTTGCGACACAAATTGAGCAGGAGTTTTGGGGCTTTGCGAAACGTCTCAATATGAACGCCGTAGTATGCGTGGGAGGCGCCTCTATTGAGCCGCAAATTCGCGTGCTTCGCCGCTCTCCGTCCTTTGTTATTGGTACTCCCGGCCGTTTGAAAGACCTTGATACGCGCCGAGAAGTTGATTTCTCAAAGTTTAGAAACGTGGTGCTTGATGAGGCAGACCGGATGCTTGATATGGGTTTTATTGATGACATGCGCTTTATCCTCGGCAAAACACCACGTGACAGACAAACACTCTTTTTCTCTGCAACCATGGGACGCGACATTGAACGGCTGGTGGGAGAGTTTCTCAAAAACCCCGTACGAATCTCGGTGAAAACCCGCGACACAGCCGCAACCATTGACCAGGACGTGGTGCATGTGGCGCGAGGAGACAAGTTTGAAAAACTGGTAGAGATGCTCTCCCTCCCTGCGTTTGAGAAAACACTCGTGTTCGGCCGCACCAAGCACGGCGTAGAGCGTCTTGCGCGCGATCTGGTGCGTAGAGGCGTGCGCGCAGAGTCAATTCACGGCGACAAAACATACGGCAGACGTCAAAAAGCCCTGACACTTTTCAAAAAAGACCATGTGGACGTGCTGGTGGCAACGGATGTGGCGGCGCGCGGCCTTGATATTTCAGGCGTGTCGCATGTGATTAACTACGATCTTCCGGCAAGCTACGAAGACTACACGCACCGCATCGGCCGCACCGGACGGGCGGGGAAGACTGGCCAAGCACTCACCTTCATTGAGCGCTAGCGGTACGCAAGTATCGCGATGATGACGATTCCCTGTAAAATAAAGTAGGCACCTTGCGCGATAAGAATGGGCCACGCCCGGTGAATAAAACCGTAGAGAACCCACGCAATGGCAAGTACCTGCCAGATAACCCACATGGAAAGTGAGAGCCCGCTTACGTTTTTCGTTACAAATATTTCATATACTTGCGGCAGTATAGCCGCAGGGCCGAGGAGCGCAAAGACAAACATAGCTTTGTCAAACAACCGGATAAACGGATTAGGGTGCGGATAGGGTGCAAGCTTCTTCTTTTTGCCCTGTGCACGTTTCCGAAGGTGCAAGTGGTAATGTCCACTGTTCATATGGCTCATTCTAACAGACGTCATGCCACGGGTTGTGCATTTTGGAGAGGGAGGTATCCTGTACCCCATAACCAATAATCGTGTAGACATGGCAACTGAAACTGGTAATCCGTTCGTTGAGAAGTATTTGACACCGCTTGCGGTACTCTTGGGCGCCATTATCATCGCTGTCGCGTTTGCGTTTGGTAGTGGCGGATCTCCCACTCCTCCCGGACAACCGTCGGCCGAAGCGGTAGACATACAGGACGTCAAAACCGATAACTCTCCGTTTGTGGGACAAGTCACCGCACCCGTTACTATTGCCGTGTGGTTTGACTATCAGTGTCCGTTCTGCAAACGATTTGAACTTGAAACACTCAAGCAGGTCTACGACAAGTATGTGACTGCGGGGAAAGTCCGCATCGTGTATAAAGATTTCCAATTCCTCGGTCCTGACTCGGATACGGCGGCCGTGTTTGCGCGCGCCGTGTGGGAGGCGCACCCCGACCGTTTCCACGAGTGGAACACCGCCGTCATGACCGCGCAAGACGAAGAGCACGGCGGCTTTGGTGATTTGGAAAGCATCACGACGCTCACGCGAACCATCGTCGGCATTGACACTGACCGCGTACTGGCGCTCATGGGAGAAAACAGGGGAGAATATGAAGCAGCTATCGCAGCCGACAGGGCGGAGGGACAAACGTTTGGCATCAACGGTACGCCGGGAGCCATCATTGGCACATCGCTCGTCGCGGGCGCCCAGCCCTACGCACAGGTAGAGGCCTTGATTGAGGCGGAACTCGCACAATAACAGATACTCAAAGAAAACCCCGCTCTACGGAGCGGGGTTTTCTTTTGCTCCGCTCTCAAATTCCCTCTTTGCCTTATGCATTTCATACCACGCACCCCCTCCGGTTATGAGAATGATGATGCCCAGTATCGGAAGTAGATACCGATCTATATCGGGGATAACACTGCCAAGATAATACCCAAGCAGGGTGAT
This sequence comes from Candidatus Parcubacteria bacterium, assembly GCA_022616215.1. Lineage (GTDB taxonomy): Bacteria > Patescibacteriota > Minisyncoccia > Phycocordibacterales > Phycocordibacteraceae > C7867-001. The sequence goes on from JAKEFE010000003.1 coordinate 3,796, forward strand.
AGACACGCCCCAAATAAATGCACTAAGGACGTTCACCGCAAAGAAGGTGCTGTATTTCATGCGGCCGACGCCAGCAGCAATAGGTACGATGGCACGAAGCAGCGGCAGGAAGCGGGCAAAGATAATGGCACTCTTCCCGTACTTTGCATAAAAACGTTCGGCGCGTTGTAGATGACGTTTGTTAAGAAAAAACGCGTCTTCTTTTGTGAAGAGTTTTGGGCCAAATTTCGCGCCAAACCAATAGCCGACGCTGTCTCCTAAAATTGCGGCAGTTACTATCACTGCCAAAAGGGGCACTAGATCAAACGCTTCTGTTGCCGCTAAAAGTCCCGCAGAAAATAGAAGCGTATCTCCCGGCAGAGGAATGACCGCCCCGATAGGGACGCCGGATTCAACAAACACTATGAGAAACACACCCACATACCCCACTGCCTGAATTATGTCCGGCAGAGTTACTTGGAGAAACGGAATATCCATCCGGCTAGTATACGGGGGTCGCGAACAAACTGAAAACAAAGACCGCTCCCCGTGCTCCGCCTTTTGGCTTTGCGGCTCGGAAGCCGCGAGTGGAAGCCAAGGCAGAGCACTGGCCGCTTGGCCCTAGTCTTAGTTTTTGTTTTCAGTTTGTTTGCTTTAGAGGAGTGGGTACAATACAGCGAACACATGAATGAGAACACGTTTAGATCAATCGCGCTTTCCGAATGGGAAGCGATGCCAGAGCGTTTCAAAAACCGCGTGAAAAACGTGGCGCTTTTGGTTTGCGATGAGCCAAGCGAAGAAACGCGTCGCGAAGAAGGACTGAGAGAAGGAGAAACCCTGCTTGGCCTCTATCATGGCATTCCAAACACTCTCCGTGGGAGCGAGTATGGCGTCGGCGAAACACTTCCGGACACCATTACGCTCTACCGGCTTCCGATTCTTGCGGAAGCAGAAGAACTCACAGATACTGACACAAGCCATTTTATTGAACAGGTAAAGAAGGTTATCCGCGAAACTATTTGGCACGAAGTAGGCCACTACTTTGGCCTAGACGAGCACCCCATCAACGAGCGGGAAGACATAGGCACCAACCGGTTCGTATAATCCCGTATACTGATGTCATGGGTAAATATTATTATCTTCTGGCTCTCGTGTGGGTGTTCGTGTTCCCTTCAATCGTTGCGTGGCTCGTATTCTCTCCGCTCATACCACTCTCCGCACTCATCCCGTTTGTGGTGTCAGTGACGATCGTTGGTATCATCCTCGACGTGTGGGCTACCAGACATGGGCGAAAAGACAGAGTATGGCTGTGGCAATTCAATCCCAAAAACACACTCGGCGTGAAATGGTTCGGCCTTCCGGTTGAAGAATATCTATTTTATGTGTCGGGGAGCATATACATGGTGTTGATGTGGGAAGGGTTGCAGATTATGATTTCCGGCGCTCCCTCATGGGTGTATCTGACCACTGGAGTGCTCGGTGCCTGGACACTTATATTCACGCTTGCCGTGTTTCTTATACGTCCGAAAGGAGACAGGGTTCGGTAATGCTATCCGCACACTCGCTTGGTAGTAACACTCACACCTATGGAATGTAGATTTTGCAATATAGAGACGGCGGATGCGCAGCGAATACTAGAAGTACGAGAGCGGTGTGTGATTATGTTTAGCAATCCCCGGCTCATGCGTGGGCATTTACTCGTGGTTCCGAAACGGCATGTTGAGCACCTGTCGGAGCTTGACTCCGATGAACGAAAAGAATTGTTTGATACCGCAATTGAATATCAGGAAAGAATTAAAAAGAATATCGCTCCCGGGTGTGATCTCAAGCAACATAATCGGCCTTTTCTCCCTGAAAATGACTTGAAAGTAGACCATGTACACATACATCTCCAGCCGCGTTCGTTTGATGATGAACTTTATACGAAGGCTCAAATTCATGAACGAACGTTGTTTAAGTCACCTACCGAAGAAGAAATTCTAAAAATTAAGAATCTGTTAGGATAGAATATGATCTTTCTTGAGAAACCAGAAGATTTTAATAAAAAGGGAGACATTGTCGGGTGTTACATAGAACACGACGGGGCATTTCTGGTACTCAGGCGACATGCGCACAAAAGCAACGGTGGCTGTTGGGGTCTGCCGGCGGGGAAAGCAGAACCGGGCGAAGCAATTCTTGAAGCAATTGAGCGTGAAATACGAGAAGAGACAGGGCTCTCAATACCCAAAGAAGAGCTCACGTATTTTGCGTCGGTTCCTGTGCGGCACGGAACGATAGATTTTGATTATCATATGTTTTCTGTTCCTTTTAACGAAAGACCGGATATTGCTATCAACGTTCATGAACACAAAGACTACGCGTGGGTTACCCCGAAACAAGCGCTCCAACTGCCGCTCGTAGAAGACCAGGATGAGTGCGTGCGGCGCTTTTACGCCCTATAGGAACTATCCACACATCCACTCCTCTGCTAGCCCACAGAGTTATACTTGATGGGTAGAGGCCTGCGGGCCTTGATAACCTCAAAAAACATCATGGCAAAAACGCTTGCGATTGTGTTTGGTATTGTGTTTGTAGTAGTGGGACTGCTCGGCTTCGTGCCTAATCCTTTGGTGGGAGAAATGGCAATCTTTGAGACAGACATGATGCACAACCTCGTGCACCTGCTCTTTGGTGTCATTTTGCTTGTCGTCGCATATATGTATGCGGGTTCCGCTGCGCTCTGGCTCAAAATCCTCGGTGTCGTATACCTCGTGCTTGCGGTCCTCGGGTTCCTTATGATTCCGGAGGGTGGCAAGCTGCTAGGACTGGTGCACACCAGCATGTCGGACCACTGGCTTCACATTGTGCTGGGCATCGTGCTCGTTGCCGCTGGTTTTGCGGCGAAGAGAAGCGTGCCGATGGCTACCGGCACAATGCCGAAAATGTAAGGAATAGTAGGCGGGGAGAACAGAACAACCCGCGGCTTTGCCGCGGGTTTTTCATTGCTTTGGATGCGCGGCGAGCAAATGCGCGAATTCTTTCTGCACTTTCGCCAATTTTGGTGCGATAATCACCTGACAGTATCCTTGATCTTTGTGCGCTTCATAATAATTCTTGTGGTAATCCTCGGCGGGGTAAAACTCGGATGCGGGTTCTACCGTCGTTACGATGGGTTCGCCTTCTTTGGCCGATTGTTGTAGTTCTTCAATGAATGTCTCGGTTTCTTTCTTCTGTGTGTCGGTCGAGTAAAACACCACGGAGCGGTACTGCGTACCGATATCGTTTCCTTGGCGGTTGAGTTGCGTTGCATCATGCGAGCCGAAAAAAACGGTCAGCAAATCGCGAAACGCAATTTCGGATGGATCGTACTCTACGCGCGTTACCTCCACGTGTCCGGTGTCGCCGGCAGATACTTCTGAATAGGTTGGATGTGCGTTTTTGCCGCCCATGTATCCCGGTTCAACCTTTGAGATGCCTTTAAGCATTTTGAATACTGCTTCCGTGCACCAAAAGCACCCTCCGCCGAAAATGGCGATTTCAGTTTTTGTGTCCATCTTTTTTCTCAAACTCAAGACAGACAGAATTCACGCAGTAGTGTTTCTGTGTTTTGCCGTCCACTTTTTCATCAAAAATGTGTCCCAAATGGCTCCCGCACTTTTTGCAGAACAGTTCCGTGCGGCGCATGCCGTAGGAATCGTCCGGCCGTGTGCCGATGTTTTCGGCCACGGCCGGATTGGAAAAGGAAGGCCAGCCCTGCAGTCCCGGCTCGCTTTTGCTTGAGTCAAGTTTCTGTTCGGAGGTAAAGAGCACGTTCCCGCATACCTTGCATCTATACACACCCGGTTCTTTCATGGAAAGGTACTCTCCGGAAAACGGCGTTTCGGTGCCACCTTCGCGCAGTACCTCGTACTCTTCGGGCGAGAGCTTTTTCTTTAACTCCTCTTCGTTCACGTCAGTCGGCTCCATAGGGGTATGGTACCATACGCGTCAATGAAAGCAGGCCGTGCGGCGCTCCTTGCGTGTCTCATTGTGTTCTCCGTCATAGGTCTCATCGACTCGTGGTATTTGGCCGAGAGCGCTGCAACGGATGCGCCGCTTGTCTGCGACATAGAGGGACTTGACGGGTGCAACACCGTCGCGCAAAGCTCGTATGGAAAATTGTTCGGGATTCCCCTCGGGTTCTACGGCATGGCCTTTTACGGAGCGCTCCTTATTCTCGGCATCGTAGGCCTCTCGCGCCGCCACCATCTTGTGTGGTTTTCGCTCGCCGCGCTCACGGGCGTTGGCGTTATCGCTTCGCTCATATTCCTGTTCATTCAGTTCGCGCTCATCGGTGCGCTGTGTATCTACTGCCTTATTTCCGCGGCGCTCACATTTGCCGCATTCCCGCTGGTGCTGGCTCTTAAACGTGACTTTAACCCCCACGAAGAAGTGGTATCATCGTAAATAATGGTTCGAGGAATCCTCACCTTTTCGCTTACTTTTGTTCTTTTGGTGTCTCCTTTCGTGCTGTCTGCGGCAACACTACTGTCCGACCAAACGCTTGAAATTACCGCCTCTCCCGTCGGTAATACCTATCTGTCAGGCGGGGAAGTGCGAGTAAGCGCTCCCGTTTCCGGAGACCTTGTAACTGCCGCAGGAACCCTGTTTGTTCGCGGTCCAGTTGGGGGCGACGTGCTTTCCATTGCCGGCACCATGGATATTGATGGGAACGTGACCGGAGATGTGCGGGCGCTTGGCGGTCGGATGTTTATTGAGGGGGACGCCGGCGGCGAACTTGCGCTTTTTGGCGGACAAATAACCATAAC
>JAKEFE010000027.1 GCA_022616215.1 Candidatus Parcubacteria bacterium
CACTTCTTTACTTACAAAACAAAAAAGGCCCATACAGGGCCTTTTTTGTTTATTTAAATCCTGAACCAGTCCCGGGGTCAATGCCGCCTCCGCTCCCTCCACCACCAGGCATGTATGTGTTATTCATATGCTTTGTATTTCTTGTCTTATAAATGCGAGCTTTGTAATACATCTTTTCCAAATACGCACTTTATTTCGATGACGCCGCCACTTGTCGAGAGCCGTTGAGATCTGCGTCTCTCGGATTCTTTTCGATTCTCGCGGTCTGGCGCGGCCTGTCCCGTTGGAAGTTCTATACATGAAGTCCGCAGGCGGCAACACGGAGCCGCAAGGCGTGTTCGCTTCCATTCCCCCAAAGACAACGAACTCTCGTTGAACTTCCAATGGGATGAATCATCCTACCTACAAGCATATCAAACACTCGGCCGGAGAGCTGGAAGAAGCTGTGGATTTCTGCTACTATCGGGGGCACTTGCAAGTGTAGCTCAGTTGGTAGAGCATCCGCCTGATACGCGGACGGTCGAAGGTTCGAATCCTTCCACTTGCACTAGTTATATACAGGGCACCACTTGAGTTGGGGAAGGGGCGGTATACTAGAGCCCATGAGAGATGCCATAATCATCGCCGTTGTCTGTGTTGCGGCGGTTGCCGCTGGGGCATGGCTTTTTTTCACGAACGCAGGGAATCCACTCACTCCCTCTTCAAACGGGCCGGTGGCGTTTACGGTGGTTATTGAGGGCGAACAATCCGGCGGGGTAACCGAACGCAAAAACTATCGGGTCAAAAGTCTTGAAGATGTTGATGAGCTTTGGCGCTTTGTGTTTGGAACCAGTGGCCCAGCTATTCCTCCTGTTGATTTTTCTACCGAAGAATTGCTTGCTGTCTTTGACGGCACGCACTCTTCCGGTGGTTACCGCATTGACGTTCTTTCCGTTGAAGACACGGCATCCGCGCGCATCATCACCATAAAGCACGTTGAGCCGGGCGCCTCGTGCATAACGACTTCCGCAATTACCAGTCCGTTTCAAATAGTCCAACTTCCAAAAACAACGCTACCTATCACGCGTGAGGACGTGACGGAAGTCCGCGAGTGCGAATAATTCTCCAATGCGTTAGGATTGCCGAATGGACGTCTCGGCGTATTTTCGCGGCAGAAAAATAACCATCATGGGGCTTGGTCTCCTTGGTCGGGGAGTGGGCGATGCAAAATATCTGGCCGGGTGTGGAGCAGAGCTCATTGTCACCGACCTCAAGTCAAAAGAAGACCTCGCGTCCTCTCTCAAGGAGCTTGAACAGTTTTCAAACATAACCTATGTGCTCGGCGAACATCGGCTAGAAGATTTTCGCGAGCGGGACATGCTGCTCAAAGCGGCTGGCGTGCCGCTTAACTCTCCGCACATCGCCGAAGCTAAAAAACACGGGATTCCGGTTCGCATGAGTGCAGATTTATTTGCGGAACTGTCAGGCATACCCATTGTCGGCATTACCGGCACGCGCGGAAAATCTACGGTAACGCACATGATCCATCACCTACTTTCAAAAAGCGGAAAGAAAACGGTGCTGGGCGGCAACATTCGCGGAATGTCCACGCTTGCTCTTCTGCCGCAGATACAGGGGGACGAAATTGCAGTACTTGAACTTGACTCATGGCAACTCCAAGGATTTGGAGAAATAAAGAAGTCGCCACACGTAGCCGTGTTCACTACTTTTTTTCCCGATCATCTCAATTACTACAAAAGCGACATGGACGCATACCTTGCGGACAAAGCACATATTTTTTTGCACCAACATCCAGGCGATACGTTTGTGCTTGGTGCGCAAGCTGCACCGAAAATCAACAATGCCTACGCGGGTCGTTTCCCCGTGGATCCTATCATTCCAGACGCGCTACCGAGCGACTGGAAGCTTGGTGTTCCCGGAGAACACAATCGATACAATGCTGCGCTTGCACGCGCCACCGCCCGTGCGCTCGGAGTGTCCGATGTGAACGTCAAAAACGCACTTGAATCATTTGCGGGCGTTCCCGGTCGTCTTGAGTGTGTGCGGGAAGTGGGCGGAGTACGGATATACAACGACACCACCGCAACGACACCAGAGGCAGCTATAGCCGCACTACGCGCGCTTGATGAAGAGGGGGGCAAGCGCATCGTGCTTATTGCCGGCGGAGCCGACAAAAGTCTTGATATGAAAGAGCTGGTTGCGGAAATCCGGAAACGCACCAAACGTATCATCCTTCTTGCCGGAAGTGGCACCAATGCAATTCTTGGCCAACTGCCGGACGCTTCCGTCTATGACAGTCTCAAAGGCGCGTTTGAAGAGGCGATGCGCTGTGCAAGGCCGGGTGATTTTGTTCTGCTGTCACCTGCGTTTGCGTCTTTCGGTATGTTCAAAAACGAATTTGACCGCGGCGATCAATTTAACGCGCTCGTCAAAAGTCTATGAAACTGTTCATGTCCGGTATCGGAGGCATTGGAATGAGCGCGCTTGCGCAGCTGTATGCCGCGCAGGGGCATGAGGTGATTGGGTCTGACAGGGCGCTGTCGCCGACGACAGAGCTTCTGGAGCGAAAAGGCATTCGGGTGCTTATCGTTCAGCGGGCAGAGAATGTGCCGGACGACGCAAACCTGCTCATATATTCGGACGCGGTGCCGGATTCAAACCCCGAGCGCGTACGCGCTCGGGAACTTTGCATACCACAACGTTCGTACTTTGAAGCGCTCGGTGAGGTGTCAAAGAGCATGACGACTATCGCCGTTGCCGGTACGCACGGAAAAACGACGACGACGGCAATGCTCGTAAAGATATTGAAAGATGCAGGTAAAAATCCGACGGCCATCATTGGTTCTATCGTAAAAGATTTCGGTTCAAATTTTGTTGAGGGCGACCCGAATCTCCTTGTGGTGGAAGCGTGCGAATATCGAGACCACCTCTTGGAACTTTCCCCGAAGTATCTGGTGATTACGAATATGGAGTGGGACCACACCGACTGGTTTACCACAGAAGCGCAGATGCGCCAGACGTTTCAAAAAGCCATTGATGCCGTGCCGTCCGATGGAAAAGTAATCGATGAAACAGTGTACACACACGAGCCGGAGTACGAGCTCTCGCTCATTGGGGAGTTCAATCAAGACAATGCGCGCGCGGCCGCGGCGGCCGCGCGTGTGGCGTTTCCCGACATTACTGAAGAAACAATTCGCGCATCGTTGAAATCGTTCCAAGGGACATGGCGGCGGTTTGAACTCAAAGGAACTTCTAAAAACGGCGCGGCCGTGTATGACGACTACGCGCACCATCCGACCGCTGTTTCAAAAACCATTGATGCCGTCCGCGAGAAGTTTCCGGACAAACAAATCGTCGTAGCGTTTCATCCACATCTCTACACCCGCACTCGCGACTTTATGAATGAATTCTCCACAGCGCTCGCCACAGCCGACGAGGTGTTTGTTGCGCCTATCTTTGGCGCGCGCGAAGAGCCGATAGACGGCATTACAAGCGAGGTATTGGCGGAAAAAATACGTTTGGAGGGAGGTCATGCAGAGCATCTGCTGCTTGAGGCGATAGGCGAACGGCTCTCGCGTTACGGGGCCGATACGCTTATTATCACCATGGGTGCGGGGGATATTTACAAGGTTGCTGACGCGCTTATCAAAAAATAACATGGGAACATTATCAGTCGTTGCAACCCCCATAGGAAACCTCGGAGACATCACGCTTCGGGCACTTGAAACGCTGAAAGCGGCAGATGTGATCTTCTGTGAAGACACGCGCGTAACGGCGAAGCTCCTTGCAAAGTATGAGATTACAAAACCGCTCATGCGCGCGGATGCGAATAAAGAAGACGTGGCGGCGGATACAATCATCACGCTCCTTGGGGAAGAGAAGCATGTGGCGCTCGTAACGGACGCGGGCACACCCGGAATTTCCGACCCGGGAGCGCGCATCGTCTCCTCTGTCCGACAGGCAATGTCGGACATACGGATAGAAGCCATTCCCGGCCCCTCTGCGCTCACGGCCGCGCTCTCCATTGCAGGCATACCTGCGACCGAATTCGTATTTCTTGGGTTTTTGCCGCACAAAAAAGGCCGCCAAACCCTTTTCAAAGAAATTGCCGCCGAAACACGTACCGTCGTGTTATACGAATCACCGCATCGCATTTTGAAAACCCTCGCCTCTCTTGCGGAATATGTGCCGGAGCGCCGCATCGGCATTGCTCGCGAACTTACCAAGATGCACGAATCATTTGTGGAGGGGACGGGGAGCGAGCTCCTTGCATACTTTAACGACCATCCGGACGAAGTGCGGGGTGAATTTGTCGTCATCGTCCACCCCTGATAAAATCCATTCATGTCACACGGAACTGTTCTGGCCGCACTCGGCATCCTGGTCGTACTCTCTCCCTTTGCAGGCCTCCCGTATAGTTACCTTACCTTTGTGCTCGTGGGGCTTGGGCTTCTCATTTCCTTGGTTGCCATATTCGCACACCTGAAGCGCCGCCAAAGACCTGTTCATGAAGAATCCTCCCCCTAGGACGCATCCTGGGCTCTTGGTGGCCTCTGGGGCGGCCGTTTTTGTGCTTGCCGGTCTTTTTGTGCTTCCGCAGTTTGCGGCTACCACTTATGTAAAGGGAGATGCTGCAGACGAAGAGAAGAAAGAACTACAAGAAGAGATAGAGAACATCAGAAAGAAAGAGGGTCGTCTTGAGACACCACAGCCACTGAAAGGTATTTACATGAGCCAGTGCGTAGTCGGCTCTCCTGCGTTTCGTGACTCACTCGTGAAATTCATCGATGACACTGACCTAAACGCAGTCGTCATTGACGTGAAAGATTTCAGTGGCACCATCGGGTTTCAGACAGAAGACCCACGCTTTTCTGGAGCGTCTATGCAGTCATGTGGTGCGCGCGACCTGAAAGCATTTTTAAAAACGCTTCACGACAAAGGCATTTACACCATCGCACGCATCACCGTCTTCCAAGATCCAGAATATTCAAGTGCCCACCCAGACGAAGCGGTACAGAGTGCATCAACGGGACGACCGTGGGAAGACCATAAAGGACTGAACTTTGTTGATGTGTCCTCTGAACCATTTTGGGACTACATAGTAACGCTTTCAAAAGAAACCTACGCGCTTGGGTTTGATGAGCTTAACTTTGACTACATTCGGTACCCGTCTGATGGTCCTATGAAAGATGCGGTGTATAAGAATCCGAATAAGGCGGAGGCGCTTGAGAAGTTCTTTGCGTATCTTCACGCTGAACTTAAACCTACAGGCGCTATCCTGTCTGCAGACCTCTTTGGCATGACCGCATCAAACACAGACGATCTTGGTATCGGACAGGTGCTTGAACGGGCACTTCCGTACTTTGATTACATCATGCCGATGGTGTATCCCTCGCACTACCCGGATGGTTTTAATGGATTCTCTGACCCGAACCTGTATCCGTATGAGATTGTGCATTTTGCAATGGAGCGAGCGGCGGCGCGTACCGTTGCCACGCAAAGTTCTGTTCGCACACTACACAGTACATCCATTATGCGCACCGAAACAGTGCCGGCCACGGCCACTACGGGAACAACCACCCGTGAAGTCGCTACAGGGCTCTACTCAAAAGAGAAATATGATGCGAATAAAATTCGCCCATGGCTTCAGGACTTTGATTATGGAAAGAATTATTTGCCCGCCGACATTCTTGCACAGATACAGGCAACGAATGACGCAGGCCTCACTTCCTGGATATTTTGGGATCCGGCAAACAAGTATGACAGCGTGCGTGCGGTAATGGCTAAGTAGCCAATGCGCGGCGCCCAAAGGGCGCCGCGTTTCTTTTCTTTTTCCGCTATAATCGTATCTATGGATAATCCAGAGCGCGTGACCTATTTCGCCGCAACCGACAGCCGCGGCAAGCGGGTGCCGTTTGGCATCAAACAGAAAGACCGGAACAAGCATATGTACGTCATCGGGAAGACGGGCATGGGGAAATCTACTCTGCTTGAGAATATGGCTATTCAGGACATCCAAAACGGGGAAGGGCTTGCATTTCTTGACCCGCATGGTGGCACGGCAGAAAAACTCCTTGAATATATTCCGGAACACCGCATCAAAGACGTCGTCTATTTTGCACCATTTGATCTTCAAAATCCCATTGCCTTTAACGTGATGGAAGATGTGGGGTACGACAAACGCCACCTCGTGGTATCCGGTCTCATGGCAGCATTCAAGAAAATTTGGGTTGATGCGTGGAGCGCGCGTATGGAATACATCCTTTCTAATACGCTCCTTGCGCTTCTTGAGTATCCGGAAGCGACCCTGCTTGGGGTCAACCGTATGTATACCGACAAGGCATACCGGAAAAAGGTTGTTGAAAACATACAAGACCCGGTCGTTAAAGATTTCTGGACGAAAGAATTCACCATCTATACCGACCGCTATACGCAGGAGGCAACACCGGCCATTCAAAACAAAATAGGGCAGTTCACCAGTAACCCACTCATCCGCAACATCATCGGCCAGCCGCATTCTTCTTTTGACCTGCGCACCCTCATGGATGAGAAGAAAATTCTCATCATGAACCTTTCCAAAGGGCTGGTGGGCGAAACGAATATGCGTCTGCTTGGCTCCATGCTCACGACTCGCATCTTTCTCGGAGCCATGAGCAGGGCAGACGCCTCTCGCGAAACACTTGAGCGGCTTCCAAACTTTTATTTCTATGTGGATGAGTTTCAGAACTTTGCCAACGAAACCTTTGCCGAAATTCTTTCGGAAGCGCGTAAATATAAGCTCAACCTTATCATCGCGCACCAATACATTGAACAGATGGAAGAAGAAGTGCGCGCGGCGGTTTTCGGTAACGTAGGCACCACCATTACGTTTCGGGTGGGGCCGTTTGATGCCGAAGTGCTTGAAACCATCTTTTCTCCGGAATTTAACACCGGAGATTTGGTCAACCTCGGTTTTACGCACATTTATCTGACGCTGATGATAGACGGCATTGGTTCTCGGCCTTTTTCGGCCGTAACGCTCCCGCCCATAGAGCCTCCGCGCCGCCATTTCAAAGCAGAAGTGGTGAGGGCATCACAAGAACACTACGGAAGAATACGAGAGACCATTGAGTCGGCAATTCTTGCGGAGCTTGCGCCTCCGTCTCCGGAACCTCATAAAAAACAGGAAAAGAAACAAGGAAGCGGGCAAAAAAGTGAGAGCACTCCCAAAAACTCGGCTTCCGGTAAATCTGCTTCCGACGTTGCCGTTGACCGAGAAAGTTTACGAGCAACACTTGCCGCGATGGCAGAAAAAGTGCGATTAGAAAGCGAGAAACGCGAGTCCGCCAAAACAGAATCGCTCAAAAACGCACTCACCTCATCAATGAGCCAGCCGAGAAACACTGACGGAAGGGGTGCAACGACACCGCCAACTAAACGCGCTCCGTTTGAGGTCTCTGAAGAGACGTTACGGGCGGTTTTTAAGGACGATGCATAGGTATTTATTTCTTATCCTCCTATTGTGCGTCCCGCATCTCGCTTTTGCGAGCGTCAGTATCAATGAAATTGCGTGGATGGGTAC
>JAKEFE010000028.1 GCA_022616215.1 Candidatus Parcubacteria bacterium
ATGCACCATATAGGGTTTTTCCGACACACGTTCGTCCCGATTATGTTTTCGTTCGCCTACTTCTGGATTATTTATCTTCTCTATATGTTCTCTCACCGCGGGGCATTGGAACTCAATTACCTCCTTGAAGCACACGCGTACAGGCAGTATCAGCTGTTTCTTGACCAAAACGAGCAATCGCTCAAACTGCGACCTCTCATGTCTGAATTTCTGGAATTCTACGGCCGCACAGTGCGTAATGAATACGAATTTTTTGAGTCAGTACGAAATGATGAGCTCATCCACCGCAACCGCTCCATCCGCGAGATCGCGCTGTGCGAAGACAAAGCGGACGCGTGTTAAAACAAAACACGCCGCGCTCACGCGCGGCGTGTTTTTCGAGAAACAGAAACCGAAGTTACATCGGTTTCTCTTCTGGCATTGCGCCAGGAGCATCCGGCATCTGGGGCTTCTGGGGAGCCATCGGATCCGCAGGAGCTGCAGGCATGTCACCGTTCGTCATGTCCATAGAGACGTCACTTCCTTGTGGGAAATTAGTTAGCTGACATTCAAACGGCGACCCCCGACCTTTGTGGCCACCGTATTTCTATTATCTCATGCCCGTAGGGGCGTGCAACCCCTCTACTCTCGTGTTGCGGGGGCCGGAATCGAACCGGCGTCTGGAGGTTATGAGCCTCCCGAGGTACCTCTCCTCTACCCCGCTATACACAGCATTATACGGAGAGAAAACTAAAACGCAACCTAAATTTCGCCGAACTCTTTAAACACCCGTTCGTATTTTTGAATAGTGCGATACGCAACGTTGTCGTCTAAATGGTATGCCGAACCTTGGTGTGCAATCTCATTTCTGATTTTGTGCGCCTCCCATGCGTCATTAAGCGTTTCAAACTGTGCAACGGTTAGTTTTTCCCCGACAGTCGCTCCCGGATACCCTGCTTGAGTGAGCACTTCGTCAAGCATGATGTCGGCCTCAATGACCGCTTGTCTCCAATCGTTTTCCTGTGCACTTTCAACGAGCGTACGAATATGCGCCCACCGGGCGTGGTCTTTTTGTTTCTCTGCTACGGCCGGCGAAACGGTATTGTATTTTTCCTCGTCTTCTCGTTTCTTGATTTGAATCATACGCACGGTTGCGTACATCAACACGCAAAGCCCGATGATGACAAAAAAGAGGGACGCGACACCGAGCACCCCCCACGCATGGGAAAACCACTCCGCGAACGCTTCAAGAAACGTGGCTTGCGGAAGGGTACCGGCAGAACCGTCTACGTCAACACGAGCCCCGTAGAGGAGATTAAAAAAATATTCAAGATTGAGGAAATGTATCGGCCCCGTCGTTCCGCCTTCCATTCCTTTAGTATAACTGCTCCCCGGTAAGCTTGGCGCCCACAGCAAACAACACGTTGTCTTTTCCGTGTGGAGCCGTAAAGTGTATGCCGGTTGGAAGCGATGCGTGTTCGCGCATGACGTTACCCATCGGGACGGAGAGCGCGGGCATACCGGTCAAGTTTGCGGTAACGGTAAAAATATCTTCCAGATACATGGAAACCGGGTCTGTTTTTTCTCCAAAGGCAAATGCCGGAGACGGGGTCGTCGGAAAAGCGATAACATCCACGCTCTCAAATGCTTTGTCGTATTCGGTTCGGAGCATGCCTCGTGCCAATTCCGCCTTCCGGTAGTACGCATCAATATATCCGGAGGAGAGCACATACGTGCCAAGCAGTATGCGACGCTTGGTTTCTGTTCCAAATCCTTCCGTGCGGCTTCGCACGTAATCTTGAAGCAAAGAGTCGCCCGCGACCGACACGCCATAGCGCATGCCATCATACCGGGCGAGGTTTGTGGAAGCTTCTGCTGGCTGGATAACATAGTATGCGGCGAGCGCGTGCGGGCTTGTGGGAAGCGACACGTCTACAATCTCGTGACCTTGTTGTGCAAATGCGGCAAGTGCGTTGTCAAAATGTGCCCGAACATCTTTATCAAGACCTTCAGTAAGTAAATGATGCGGTACACCGATGCGAAACGCTACAGGTACCGCACTCGGAGCTGTTTCAATCGTCGTTGCATCAAGCGGATCCCGACCGCGTATCGCATCAAACAACGCTTTGGCATCGGCGACTGATTTTGCAAGCGGGCCAATTTGATCAAGTGAAGAAGCAAGCGCTTCAAGGCCGTTTCGCGACACCGCACCGTAGGTCGGTTTGAATCCGACCAAGCCGCAGTGGGCTGCTGGCTGGCGAATGGATCCGCCGGTGTCGGACCCGAGTGCACAGAGCGCCATGTGCGCGGCGACGGCGGCGGCGCTTCCACCGGAAGAACCGCCTGGCACGCGCGAGGTGTCGTGCGGATTTTTCGCAGCGCCAAACGCAGAGTGTTCGGTAGAACTCCCCATAGCAAACTCATCCATGTTGGTACGACCCAAAAAGAGCGTTCCAGCTTCTTTGAGTTTTGTGATGACCGTCGCGTCGTAGGTCGCTTTGTAATTCGAAAGGATTTTGGAAGCGGAACTTGCGATGTGTCCTTCAATAAGAATATTGTCTTTAATCGCAAGCGGGATGCCGCAGAGTGCAGGGGTGTTATCACCTTTGTTGTCAATTCGTTTCTGCGCCGCATCTATTGCCGTATCGTCGGCAGGGAATAGTTCAAGGAACGCCTTCAGTTCAGTATTTTTCTCTTTCGCCGCTTTTGCACAAGCATCCCACAATTGTTGGACGGTAATCTCCTGCGCGCGGAGCGCGCGCGCGGCTTCCGTTATCGTCAGCTCGTTTAGCGCTTTACTCATACGAAATAATTTTCTTCACTTTCAAATAGTTTCTCTCACGGTTCGGAAACTGCTCCACAATCTTCTTCGTATACTTCCCTTTTTCATGCGGCTCACTATCTTCGCGAAACACATTGCGAAGCGGCGGAGTCTTCTTCTCTTCGCTATGCACCTGCAGACTTTCTAGCTGTCCGACGTAGGCAAGGATGCTGTCAAACTCTTTTGCAAATGCCTTCACTTCCTCGTCACGCACGGAGAGCCGTGCAAGTGCGGCGAGTTTTTTTACCTCATCAACGGATGCCATAGGCGGCACTGTATCACACCAGAAGGCGTTTTTTAAACTCCGCTTCGGAGATGACTGTCACACCCAGCTCGCGCGCTTTGGCAAGTTTTGAACCGGCGTGTTCTCCCGCGAGCACAAACGATGTCTTGCTTGATACAGATCCCGACACATCCCCACCGGCATTTCGTACGGCCGCTTCCGCCTCTTCGCGAGAAAATCCTGAAAGTGTTCCGGTTACCACTACGGTTTGCCCTGCCAAAGGCCCGCCCGTCGGAGCTTTGACTTTCTGTATCGCAAGATGCTTGGTAAGTCGTGTAAGTAACGCTTTGTTCTCTGCGCAAGAAAACCAATCTGCCACTGCATTTCCCACAATGCCCCCGATGCCGCTTACCGCCGCAAGCGCATCGGCTTTTGCGGCTTGCAGTTTTTCAAGAGTTCCGAACTTTTGTGCAAGGAGAAACGCGGTTTCTTCTCCCACATGCGAAATGGAAAGTCCGACCACAAGACGATCCAGCGAAACTCTGCGAGCGTTTTCTAGTGCCTCAATAAGGTTATCGGCAGATTTGTCTTTGAAATTTGGAAGCGAGAGCAATTCATCGCGCGTCAGTTCAAAAAAGTCGTCATAGTCACTGACGAGCTCGTGTTTTACAAGGAGCTCAACCGTTTTGCGCCCCATGCCGTCAATATCAAGCGCACTCTTGCCGGCAAAGTGCGCAAGTTTCCTTATCTGCACCTCGTACGAACCCGCCTCCTTACACCGATGCGCCGCTTCTCCGGGTACCCGCTCAATGGTGCCATCGCCCCCGCACAAAGGGGAGTGTGTCGGAAATTTCCATTTCTTTTCTTTACCGGTCCGAAATTCTTTCAAGACCTGCACGATTTCCGGAATGATATCTCCTGCTTTTTGCAAAATGACGGTGTCGCCGATACGGATGTCTTTTTCTGTAATGAAGTCTTCATTGTGGAGTGTCGCACGGGCAACCGTCGTTCCAGCAACCGATACGGGCCGGAGGTGTGCCACTGGCGTGAGTTTTCCGGTGCGACCAACCTGCAGACTGATGTCTTCTATCACGGTCGTTACCTGTTCTGCCGGAAACTTAAACGCGATAGCGTAGCGCGGCCCTTTTCCGGTGTGGCCAAGCGCTGCTTGATATTCGCGTTCCTCTACCTTCACCACAACGCCATCAATCAAATAATCTTCATTGTCGCGCGCTTTGCCTTGCCACTTTTTCCAAAACGCAATGATGTCGTCAACGTTTGTGACGTGCTGTTCGTGAGGGTTGACCGGAAGCCCAAGACTGCGCAGATACACCAGTTCGCTCGTTTGTCCTTGCGGCATCGGGACACTCAGTTTTTCCAAATCGTATACAAAAGCGCCAAGCGGCCGCGCTCCCGCCACGCTCGGGTCAAGCTGGCGGATGGACCCTGCCGAAACATTGCGCGGATTTGCAAACAAAGGAAGTCCTTC
Organism: Candidatus Parcubacteria bacterium; assembly: GCA_022616215.1. Lineage (GTDB taxonomy): Bacteria > Patescibacteriota > Minisyncoccia > Phycocordibacterales > Phycocordibacteraceae > C7867-001. The sequence continues at coordinate 4,513 of JAKEFE010000028.1, forward strand.
ACTCGTGCGGCGCTTGTTGAGTTCCGTAAATCCTTTTTTAGACATATATACTTCGCCCTCAACGATAAGGTCAACTGACGCGCGAAGGCGCGCGGGCACGGACGGTATGGTTTTTACGGTGTGGGTAACGTCTTCACCAATGACACCGTCTCCGCGCGTTGCGGCAAGCACCAGTTCGCCTTTTGCGTATGTCAGGAGAACGTGTACGCCGTCTATTTTGAGTTCGCAGGCGTAGGTGGGTACCACATCCCTCCCAAGCGTTTTTTTCAAAGCGCGCCGCACGCGCTCATCAAACGCACGTATCTCCCCTTCGTCAAAGGCATCATCAAGCGACCATTGGGTTACCTCGTGGCGTACTTTTTTAAGTTCCGACAACACTCCCCCGGCGACCACTTGGGTCGGAGAATCTTTCGTGACGAGTTCCGGATACTTTCGTTCCAGGAGCGAAAGTTCATGCTTCAGCGAGTCAAGCGCTTCGGGCGATATTGAGGAGGCATCCCGCTCATGATACTCGGCGCGGTACTCTCGTATCGCCTCACGCAATTTTGCCGCTCTCTCTTTTGTTTTCTTGGAAATAGGCACCCTAATAGCTTATCTTAAGGCCGCGCTCAATGCGACGAGGGTTATCTATGTCGCAGGTGTTGTATCCTCCGGTGAATATGCGCGTGGTGGCATCGCTGTATTTGTAAATGGTCGCATATCCTGCGGTGCCTCCTCCCGCACATGTGGCGGTAAACGTACGGATATAGGGATTGCCGGAATTGGTGAATATGACGCTGTTTGCAAGTCCGTTACAGGAAACGTTTCCTGAAGAGCTCGTGCGTGCAAAGAGATTTTGTACTTGGTCAAAATAGAGTGCGCACTCCATAACCGCGTCTGCGTTATAAAATGCAATTTGTGACTGGCGAGAGGAAGAGGCAAGCACGACTTGTTTGTACGTAATATCAAGAAGTGCAAGTCCGATCGCAAGCGCAACGGACGCGAGCACCACGGCAATAAGAAGAGTGAACCCGCGTTGTGGTGTGTGCGTCATATCCAGTCGTGAAGGTTATCCACCACCGTCGTTGAGTATGGAAAAGCACCAGTCGTCCAGAACACTTGAACGGTGACCCGCACTTCGGTTCCTCCAACGCCAACGGTCCGTATTTGCACGACCCGTTTGAACTTCGTCGGTGTGCCAAGCTCCTGTTGGTTGTAAAGGTTCGCGGAAGAAATATACAGGCATTCGGCTCCTTGAGCGCAGTCGCCGGGAACTATTGAAGAGTGGGCAGTCATGGCGGAATTATCGGGAACGTCAGTATGGATATCGCCCTTGGTGGGGTCTACCACACAGAAGCTTGTTGGGTTTGCTCCGTAACACGAATACGAAGAAAGTCCGTCCATCCACGAACGCCCGGAAAGTGAGTTGTTGTCGCGAACACTCCGAATATATTCCGCAGCTTCCTGCGCCAAATGAGTGGCAACGAGCTGGTCGCGCGCCACGTATGAACCCTGAAGGGCGGTTTGAACAGCAATAAAAGGCCCCACAAGTGCAATCGCAAGCACGGTAATGGCGACCATCGTCTCAACAAGCGTAAACCCCGTTAGAGAAACAGAACGGGTTACTCCGTGAGGTGCGTACCCTTGGGAGAGGCTCTGTGATTTTTTCTCTAACGGGGTAAACCCGCGTTGTGGTGCGTGTATGGTCATAGTTCAAGGAAGCGTTCTGTCGCGCTACTTTGGATGATAAAGGTCGTGCTCGCCGTGGCGCTGACCGCCATCTGGCCTCTGACAAAAAACGTCGCCTGCGGTTGGACGTTGTCTCCCGCGCCAACTCCGCGCACATAAAAAGAGAGCTCCTTCACACTGATGCGCGGGTCGGTGAGCGGATAGGCAACACCGTTTATGGTTGCAATAATCTGGCCTGCGGCGGAGCGCGTGTAGACGATTGCGCGTGAGGGCGTTTCGCTGTCGTTAAACCCGAACGAGGTTCCGGGAGTTACCGGACAGTTGGGAGATCCGGGATTGTTGTTGCATTTATATGCTGTACCTGTGCGTATCGCCCGCGCCATGCTGTCAATAGTAAAGGAAAGATTGTTGACGAGGTCATTCGTGATCCGCGCCTGCCTATCAAGCCGCAAAAGCTGGAGATAGGCGCCTGTCGCCGCAAGCATCACCACGCTGAAAATCCCCACGGCAACGATGAGTTCAAGCAGCGTGTACCCTCGGTGTGTGTGGTGCGTGGTCATAGTGAGCAGGCGGCGTAGGACACCGATATGTGCCCGATGCTTGAAATGCATATGCCCCGTGTTTCGGTCCCTTGCGGGGATCGCAGATATAATTTCGCATTTCGGAGTGCAATAGATCCCGACGACTGGTGGCCAGTGAGTATGGCGTCGGTGGTGTTTGACCGTACAAAGGTGACATCAAGAGCGGTGAGGGTTGGCGAGCAAATATCGGAACCGCCTGCAAGCGGGGTGCCACAGATTTGATTAACAAAAAGACCGCGATTAAACGTATAGGTTTGCACGATGCCGTCGGAACCAGCGTCATAGATGCAATTCCCCGGCTTGGCATCCGGCTGGCCTGCGGTTCCCGTAGGACAGTTACTAAGGGGGGGTGGAGCAGGTGGTTTAAACGTGTCTGCGAAAAGAACATACGAAGTGTTGCTACTAGTGGCCGCACTGAACCGTCCTCCGTACCCCGGATTCAACACCGCACCAAACCTCCTGCTTGAAAGACCGAGCGACTGCATCTCACGAAGGGAGAGCGCAACCGTGTAAGCAGTATCCGTAAGCAGGACAGAACGGTTGAAGGTTGCTTGTCCGAACAGCGCAATAGCGGTAATGAGTGAAATGATGGTAAGCACCACCAGCATTTCAACGAGGGTAAACCCCGTGAGAGAACTAGAACGCGTAATTCCGAAGGACGCGTACTGTGCTAGGACGCTCGGCGAGTGTTTCTCTAACGGGGTAAATCCCCGCAGAGGTTTTCGTGACATTAAAAAAGAAAGAGATTCCATTTCGTGAAATACGCAAGTAGAAATCCCGCGGCCATAAAAGGCACAAACGGCACTTCAATACCCATTGTAGGGCCACCCCGCCGCAGTACCAATATAGCAATTCCGTATAACGCGCCTATCCAAAAAGAAAACAAAAGCCCTGAAACAGCGTGGGGAGCGACAAGGAGCGCAAGCGAAAAAGCCACCGGAGTGTCTCCGAGCCCCATTGCCCTTCCTTTGGAGAGGAAAAAGAGTGCAAAAAACCCAAACGCAATGATGCCTGCGGTGATGAGCGAGCTCAAAAACCCTCCCATGAAGGGAGCAACTATGAGCGCGTACACAACGGCAAGGAACATGAGCGCGTTTGACGCATAGGAAGGCACGATAGTATGGCGCAGGTCATAGACCACAATGAACGCAAGTACCGAAAGCGCCCCTAGGAACACAAGGAGAGGAAATGAGAGACCAAGCGCAAGATAAGAGAGCGCAAAAAGAATACCAAGCATAAGTTCAAGGGCAAGATACCCGGCCGGAATACGCGAACCACATGCGCGACATGCGCCACGAGAGAGAAGCCATGAAAAAACAGGAATAAGGTCAGGGATATGAAGGATGCGGTTGCAGGAATTACAACGCGAGCGCCCTTGTACAAACGATTGTCCGGTATGCACGCGTTCAGCAACCACACCAATGAAACTGCCGAGCACAGCCCCGAAAAACGCAAAACCGATAAGAAGCATTATTGAGAAGTATACTCGTACGGCTCATACAAACACACACGACCCGGAAGGGTCGTGTGTGTTTGAGGCACGTGGAGGAAATATTACGGACAGGCGGTGCCGGTCGGAGCAGTAGCGGTAGTCGTCGCTTTACCTGTGCTGTCTACACAGAAGTAGAGAGCCGTAGCTGGACTCGTGAGTCTGTGGGATATGGCGTACGCCGAGCCAGTGGCATCCACACCACATACTGGATCATATGCGGGAGAAGCGCTGGTAAGATCCCCAATGATTTGTACGACGTTGGGGTTTGTGGAGGTAAAGAGTGTGTTAGCGGCAGTACATGAAGTCACTGCGGTACTGCCGGTTTGATACCTGTTGCCGTTGTTGTCGTAGTAGATTTCCGCATTGACAGCAACTGAGCGTAGTTCGCTTTGGATTTTTGCATCGGTTCCTTTGGAGCGCGCCGTGTTGAGGGACGCAAGCACGACGGAAGAAAGAATGCCGATGATGGCGATAACGACGAGAAGCTCAATGAGCGTAAAACCCCGCGCCGAATCAGTTTTTGAAGCAAATTTCATAATGGTTGGTTAAAGTATGCGGGTTAGTGATTAAATCCGCTTGTGTTCATTGTACGAGAAATACGACGTTTCATTTGGGAGCGTGTGGATAACCCTACGGTGAGTAGCGTTCTAAAATTTTTACGAAATTGAGCCAGCGAGATTGTAGATAGGGATAAGCACTGCGGCAAGCAAAATACCCACACCAAGACCGAGAAACACAATCATCAACGGTTCAATGAGGTCAACGAGCGTGTCTACGGCAGTGGAAACTTCGCGGCGGTAGAATTTGGCAAGCGTGCCAAGGATGTTTCCGAGTTCTCCCGTTTCTTCTCCCACCTTAATCATCGCGATCATAATGCCCGGCACTTCACGGTGCTTGGCGAGCGCGTCGGAAATGGACGCGCCCCCTTTAACATCGTCTCCCACCTGCGCCAGTATTCGCTCGTAGGTTGCGCTTCCTACGACGGACGCAGTGATGTCAACGGCTTCAACAACCGGCACTCCGGAAGCAAGCATGGTAGAAAAGTTGTCTGCGATACGAGACAGGAACAGTTTTTCATACAAATCGCCGACGTACGGGAAACCAAGCCGGAGGTTGTCAAAAAACAAACGACCATCGGGAGTCTGGAGCGCGCGGTAGCCAAAGATGCCAGCAATCACAAGCGCAATGAGCACAAACGGACCGAAATTCACGATAAGATCTGAAAGCCATATGACGATACGGGTATACACCGGAATTTCCTGTCCCGAATCAAGAAGAATTTTGCTCACGTTTGGAATGACCAGCGTGAGCATCAGCGTCATCACAACGATGAAGGTCACCACCACAAACGCCGGATAGATGAGCGCGTTTTGCGCTTTCGAGACCACCTCGTACGTGCGGTCAAGATAATCAGCCAGATAGCCGAAGGTTTCGGAAAGTTTGCCGGACTCTTCACCACTTTTCACCATGTTCACATAGAACGTGCTGAATACTTTCGGATGACGCCCGAGTGCTTTTGAAATAGGACTTCCGCCCTGAAGATCGTCGGCTACTTGCGTCAAAATCTCTGAAAGATATTTATTGTCTACTTCCGCCGCAAGGAGCCGGAAAATGCGAAGTGCGGATACTTGTGCTTCAAACAAAGTGGCAACTTGGCGGGAGAGAATGACGATGTCTTTACTTGAAACGGATTTAAAGAGAGCAATGTCAATCTCAAGGATTGATTTTTTACTTGCCGGCTCTATGGAAGAAACGATGAGACCGCGCCGCTGGAGTGTGGAAACGGCCACGTCCATTGAAAGCGCCTCTACGGTTCCCTCTCGTTCGTGCCCGTCAGTATCTAAAGCTTTGTAATTGAATAGCATAGATTACAGGTAGCGTTCAAAGGTCTTACGGTCGCTCGCCCGCTCATACGCATCTTCAACGGTCACTTCCCCGCGGCGCACAAGCTCTGCAAGCGAACGATCCATATCTATCATCCCTTCTTGAGAAGAGGTTTGTACCACCGTTCCTATTTCGTGGGTGCGGCCGTCGCGGATGAGATTGGCAATAGCGCTGTTGTTGATGAGAAGCTCGTAGGCCGGAATAAGTCCGCCCGCGATGCGCGGCACCAGGCGCTGGGAGAAAATGCCTGCAAGAGAGCCCGCAAGCTGAACGCGTACTTGTCCCTGTTGATTTGGTGGGAACATGTCAATAATGCGGTCAATGGTCTGCGAGGCGTTATTGGTGTGGAGCGTTGACAGCACGAGGTGGCCGGTTTCGGCGGCAGTAACGGCGCTTGAAATGGTCTCGTAATTGCGCATTTCGCCGACCATAATCACATCCACGTCCTCGCGAAATGCCGCTTGCAGTGCCTGGTGGAAACCCGGTGTGTCTACGTGCACTTCACGCTGGTGGATGAGCGACTTTTTCTGGGTAAAAAGGTATTCAATGGGGTCTTCAATGGTGACGATGTGCTCTGCACGCGTTTCATTCACACGGTCAATGATTGCGGCGAGCGTGGTTGACTTTCCTTGTCCCACAGGACCCACCACGAGAAAGAATCCTTGTTGGCGCTGGCTAAACACTTCAAGAATAGGAGGGAGATTAAGCGTGGTGAACGTGCGTATCTCGCGCGGAATGAGACGCATGGCAATCGCCACAGCTCCACCGGTGCGAAAACCATTCACGCGAAAACGCGAATGGTCTGTGTGTTCGTAGGAAAAATCTATAGACTGCTCGGTCATAAACGTATCCCATCGTTCTTCCGGAAGAAGCGTCTTCAACATCGTTTCCGTATCAGCAGGTGAAAGCTTTTCATGATGCACCAAGGGAACAAGCCCTCCTGACACACGGATAACCGGATTTGAACCGGCCGAAAGATGCAGGTCGGAACCGTTTTCTGCCACCACAGTGTCAAGAAGAGTGCTGATGTGATGTGGTGAATCGGCGGCCATGGTTATGGTTTCTCAATTATTGCTATGGTTTTGGCATACACTTCCGAAGGAATAGCCAATGCTTTGATGATGTAGCCGTCTGCCTTCAGTTCCTTTGCTTTATCAAGGTCTTCATCAAGCCCCTGATTTGAAAGAATGATGTATTTGGTTTTGGGTGCAATGTTTTCTTTCCGTACCGTTTCAAGCATTTCAAATCCCGTCATGCCGGGCATCACCACATCAAGCAAAACGGCCGCTGGCGGGGTTTCCTTCCGGAGTGCGGCAAGCGTATCTTCTGCACCCTGAAACGCCACCACTTCGTGTCCCGCGTTTTTAAACTTGATGGCGTACATATCAAGCAAGAACCGATCGTCGTCAACTATATACACTTTGTAGGGTGCGGGCATGATAGTGGGGCAATTACATGGTTTCTTCTTCCGAAAGCATCGCTCCGCCAAGAGTGTTGACCTCTTCAAACGGAATGTCGCCGGAAAGTGCCTTAATAATAGCATCCTCGCGCATCGTTCGGTGTCCCTGTGCACGTGCGGCCTCATACACCCGTTCTTCAACAGGGTTCGTGAGCACCACGTGTTCAAGTTCAGGATTCATCCGAAGAATTTCAAAAACACCGGTGCGCCCCCGTGTGCCGTTGGGGCAGTCCGCCGTGGCTTTTGCTCTATAGAGCGTGTCAAAGTTCGGCACATTCTTTCTGAATGCCGGAGGCAAATCGGAAAACTCTTTCTCAAGGAGTCCTTTAATGCTCTCTGAAGCCGGAAATGGGTCTCCCGCTCCGGGACACAGTTTTCGCACCAGACGCTGACCAATGGCGGCTATCAAGGTCGGCGCGATGAGGTAGGGATCTACGCCCATGTCCACAAGGCGCGGAATGACGCCCACCGCGGTGTTGGTGTGTATGGTTGAAAAGACGAGGTGGCCGGTGAGCGCGGCCTGAATGGCAAGCTGAGCAGTTTCTTTATCTCTAATCTCACCGACCATGATGATGTCCGGGTCCTGACGAAGAATGGAGCGGAGACCCGAAGCGAACGTATAGCCAATTTCCGGGTGCACCTGCGATTGTGCGACCATCGGTATCTGATACTCAACCGGATCTTCAATGGACACGACGTTCCTTGTCTCGCGGTCAAGTTCGGAGAGCATTGCAAAGAGCGTGGTGGATTTTCCAGAACCGGTGGGTCCTGACATGAGGATGATGCCGTAGGGAGCTCGCACGATGTCGCGGATGGACGCGAGGTCTTCAGGTGAAAGACCGATGGTTTCAAGGGTCGCCGCTGATTTCGCGCGGTCCAAAATACGCATCACTACTTTCTCACCGTTGTCGGTCGGAAAGGTGGACACACGAAAGTCAATGCGGCGTCCTTCAACGGTTGCCGAAAAACGTCCGTCCTGCGGCTTTCGCTTTTCATCAAGCCGCATTTGGCAGAGGATTTTTATACGCGCAACAACCGCGGGGTGCACTTTGGTGGGCAGTTCAAGAGACGTATGGAGGTCGCCGTCCATACGGAAACGCACTTTTGTCTTTTCAGGCGAGGGCTCTATATGAATGTCGGAGGCGCCGCCTTCAACGGCGTAGCGAAGAATGGTGGCGACGATTTTGGTGACGGGAGCATCCGCCTTGATGCGCTCTTCCGTGATGCTTTTGCTCGCCTCTTCCTCTTCTTTGCGTTTGACCGACACATCGTCAAGTGATGTTTCAAGTTCGGAAAGCGCCGCGCCGACTTCGCCCGAAAGGTTTTCGTATTCTTTGAGTACGCGAGCAAAGTCTGCTTCGCTTATGATATAGAGCTTGTACGGCACGCCCGTTTCCGTTGAGATGAATTGAAGTGCATCCATTGCTTCAATCTGGTCGGGGTCGGTAATCCCGACTTCAAGCACCCCGCCTTCAAGTCCGATGGGCACCAAACGGTAGTGGCGCGCAGATTCTTCAGGAAGATACGCAAGCGCCGCGTGGTTGATGGGTCCTTGCGGGATGGTGCGCGTTGGAAGGTTGTAGCGTTCTCCTGCCACTTGGAGTATTTGTTCCGAAGTAATCCCGCGTTTTACGAGCACCGCCTCAACTGAACCTTCTTTTTGTGCTTCGCGCTCAATGATAGACACGTCACCAGCTTTTACCAGTCCTTTCTGTGTCAAAAGCGCAAGAATGTTCATCCCGTTAGAAATAGGACGCGGATACACACAGTGTACCGAACCCTATTTGATTATCGCCAATAATATCCCGCATTCGGAAAACGCCTCGACCACTGCGTCCGCGATTTCTAACGGGATTCATGCGTACATACTAGCGCATGGTATGTGGGCTTGTCGCGCGAGATTCCTTGGAAAACGTTTATTGCACACCAGGGAGAGGAGCGAACGGATCTGGGCGCCCGGTGGGTTCCGGAACGATAATGGTTCTCATATCAACCAGTGCGGCAAATCGGGAATCAGAGAGAATGCTGGTGTCAAAAGAAACGGGGTCAAGTTGCGCGGTGAGTGCAATGAATGTTTGTTCCGCACTTGTTGCTGCCGGTGTGTCTAGGGTTACACCGCTTTGCAGTTCTCCCTGATTGAGGAGCAGATACCCTGCCGCGGAAAGCACGAGGAGCCCGAGGATAATGAGTATGACGGTTGTGCGTGAAATGTTAGGCATGAATATCAGCGTAGCCAGTAAATACGGAATGTCATGGTGTACGAATACACACCGGTTTCCGAATCGGCTATGGTGAGGTCCACCATATCAAGCGGGCGAAGACTTAGTTCAGCTCCCTCTAGAAACGTCTTGAACGATTCATAGTCTCCTATCGCCGTTACCGAAAGCTCAAGCGTGTCGGTAGGCCCCTCTCCGACAAGCGCAAATGCATCTCCTTCCGGCTCTCCTGACGTTTCAGCGATATCAAAATCAGAAAGAAGAAGACCCGAACGGTCAGCAAGTGCATTCAGGTCAAGGATGAGCTGCACGTTGTCAACGCCGTCGGGAAGGAACGTTTCAACCCGCTCAAGTCCTTCGGTCGGAATTTGGTTACGTTCGGCTATGAGCTGACTTTCTTTCTCTGCGTATCGCTCCGCCGCGTGTAATGCCGCATCATAGCTCCTGATTTCGGAGCGAAGTGCGGCGATGGCACCAGCGTAGGTCGGATTGATGTAGCTAAAGAAAAGACCGATAGCTACCAGTATAAGAACGACGGGAATGACTCTCGACATCATGGCGAAGATTGGGTAGAGGTGCCTATACCCCCTTGCGGCGTAGACGTAGCCGGAGGAGAGAAAGGCGGCGAAGTGGTTGCCGGCGTGGAAGTTGCCGGTGTTGTGGTCGAAGCGGAAGGTGCCGGAATGAGAGGAGCGGAAGCTTCAGAGAGAGCCACCGTAAGAAGGTCTGGCGAAATATCGGCTTCAAGTGCAAAAACAACCGTGTCATTGTCCTGGTTTACGGTGATGTCGGAGAAAATGGCGCGCTTCACACGTTTTTCTTCGGCAAAGAGCGATGATTGTGCGGCAAGGGCGTTGAAGGTGCGGGCAACGCCATCCATCTGTATTTCGGCCGAACCATCTTCAACCAGCACGAAAGAGAGCGAGTTGAAACGCACGTTTTCAAGCGTGAGCTCTTCAAGAAGGGTAAAAAATTGAGACGTAGCGACGTGGTTTTCAAGGAGCATTTTTGCGGCGGAGAAACGGTCGCGTGTGCGTATGAATTCTTCAACGGACGTGGCGCTGATGCGTTCCTCGGCTTGTTGTACCTCTATCGCTTTTGCGTCCCGCACGCCTGTCAAGTATCGCTCATAGGCAAACGTCCCTCCGGCTCCAATAAGCGCGGCACCAAGAATAATGAGAGACACCACAAAAAAGGTGTTGCTTCCACTGCCGGAGTAACGGTCAGCAGATTTGACCGGCTGTTTGGGAACAAACGATGTCGGAATGCCTGTTGGAGTAAAAGAGGCCACGTTCGTATTATAGTCTCATACAAAACATCTGACGCCGTTCTTATACACACCCACCGCAAGAAGAAACAGAAAGGTGACTTGAAGGACTAAGACCCGGGCCAAGCGGCCAGCACTCCGCCTTGGCTTCTTTCGCGGCCGCACCGACACTCATAAACGATGAAAGCATTGGCCGCAAAGCCAAAAGGCGGAGTGCGGGGAGCGGCCCTTCAAGTCACCTTTCTTTTTTATTTATCCAAGCTCTTCAAGTTTGCGAAGTGCAAGCCCAACCGCAACCGCAAATTCCGGACCTATTTCCTGTAAAACCGGACGCATGAATGCCGGAGCCGATGTTTTCCCGAACGGATCGGCAACGCGCACTTCAATGGAGAAAAATGACTGCGCGTACTCCGCAAGCTCCTTGGTGACTCCTCCTCCTCCGGTGAGCACAATGGTCGTGACTGACTTTTGGTGTGCCGTCTCGTATTTAGTGAGCGCGCGGCGTGCCTCATCAAAAATGCGGGAAAACACAAGTTCAATGGTTTTCCTGTCGTACGGTGCTTTATTGTTTCCGAATCCGTGTTCTTTCTTAAGAGACTCCGCTTGTGCCATTTCAAATCCGTGCGCGCTCGCAATCGTCCTTGTCACGTCCTGCCCGCCCTGACGGATATTGTGAGAAAGAGCGACGACACCGCGCTCCACCACATACACTTTTGTTGCAGAAGCGCCGATGTCAAGCACCATCACCGGCTTTATGGGCTCATCAACCACTGAACGAATGGTGCTGAATATTTCAATCTCATAAAAACTAGACTCGAGCCCCGCCTCTCCTACCACTTTTTGAAGCAACGTGAGCTGGTCGTTGTGCACCGCGACCACAAGCACTTTTACTTTCTGTGAATGCTCAACTCCTTCGGCAATGGCTTCCGGCACGATAAACCAGTCAAGCTGAACTTCAGACACCGGTACGGGGATGTATTTGCGTGCTTCAAGAGAGATGACGGTTTTTTGCTCTTCAGGATCGGCGCGGCGCGGAAGCTCAACAAGGGTGAGAAGTGAACGGGAGAACGGAATGGAAAAGCCCGCGTTTTTTGTGGTCACATTAGACTCGCGAAGCAAATCTTTCAAGGTTGCGGCAATTTTATCCGCAGGAAGGTTCGTTGCCTGGCCCACTTCTGCTCCGGCATAGGGGCCAAGAGCGATTTCGCCATAGGTTTCAAGCACAGCGGTACCTCCCTGCCTTCGGAGCTGGACGACTTTTATAGACGACGAACCAATGTCAACGCCAATGACGCTTCCTCCTTTTTTTATGCCAAATAAATCTGACCAAAACGACATTGAGGAAATTGTATCATGCAGAGATGCAGTTTCTCTCAAGCATTCTTGACATCATATTCCCTCCGCGGGATACCGAGCGGCTCGTGCGCACTTTTGAAGCCAACGCGTTACACGCACTCGTTTCTCCCGTGTCCGTTCCTACGGGGAAAGAGTATACGAGCGCCCTTCTTCCCTACAGGAATCCGCTCGTGCAGGCGTGTGTAGTGGAAGCGAAATATTATGACAACAAAAAAGCCCAACTACTGCTTGGCGAGGTGCTTGCTGACTACCTTCTTGAGTTTCTAGAGGACGAGCGTGCGTTTGGCTCGGGCCGGTTCTTTCTTATACCTATTCCGCTTTCGCGCGCACGGCGTCACGAGCGCGGATACAATCAGGTGGAGAGGGTGTGCGAGTATGCGTGCGAAAAACTCTATGATGCTGTAATGCTTACTCCGCACGCGCTTGCGCGCGTGCGGGACACCGCTCCGCAAACATCGCTTTCCGGCGCGAAACGCCGCACAAATATGGAGGGCGCATTTTCGGCACACCACATAAACCCTCACGACACTTATATAGTAGTGGATGACGTTACTACCACAGGCGCAAC
>JAKEFE010000029.1 GCA_022616215.1 Candidatus Parcubacteria bacterium
CAAACAATCTTTCTTGGTCGGATGCGCACAGGCGCTCGCCATGATTCCTGGAGTCTCAAGAAGTGGCGCAACGGTGATGGGCGGTCTTCTGCTTGGCATCCCTCGTACTGCCATTCTCACCTTTTCGTTTTTACTCGCCGTTCCCACAATGATTGTTGCGACTGCGTATGACCTCTACAAGACTCCAGAAATACTGACCCAGGGGCACCTGGCGCTTCTTGCTATAGGTTTTGTAACGTCGTTTGCGGTTGCACTCCTCACCATTAAGCTCGTGTTGTGGTTTGTAAGAAAATACTCCTTTGCACCGTTTGGTGTTTATCGCATTGTTCTCGCCCTTCTCTTCTGGCTCGTGATTTTGTAAGCAGGACGACATCGCTCGCATCGGCATCCATACGGCTTGATGTGGTCATTAAAATATTCTTTCCCGTAGTCGTATACAATTTCTTCCCCTGCCTTGATAGCGCGGCGCGCCATGATGAATACGCGATGGTTTCTTACTTTGGGCTCGGCATTTGGCCTGCATGAGTGGTTGATGTAGCCGGCTTTGTTCCACTTGGGTTTTCCGTCTATGGTTTTACGCGAATGGATTTCAAAGAGGTATTTGCTGTTGCTCGTGTATTCCTCCTCCTGCGTAATGATCTTGCCTTTGTATTCAATGATGCAGACGCCTTTTGGTATCGCGCGCTCTGTAAAGAGCCCGAGTCCTGTCTTTGAACGCCGTACAACAAGTTCAAAATCACCGGGAACATATTTCCCTTTTCGTTTCGCGCTCATAGTACTTATCGCTTCCTTTGAGCCTCGAGCTCTTCTTCGGCTTCCTCCTTAGTCGGGTAGGTAGAAGGCGGTTCTTGTTTACCTTCCCTCTGCCATCCAAGATACCCTTTAGCCAGAAGTTCCAGATACTTTTCGGGCGTGAGGCGCTTCGGTGCAACCATTCGCGGATTTAGGAGGGTGGTATCAAAGAAAGGAATTTCTGCTTTTGTCTCTCCTCTTTTCATTTGATCTTTAATATGAAAAGGCCACTCGTCAGAGCTGCGTTCTCGCCTTTCCTTTGATACTGGTTCGGACGACACCTCATCTTTCTTGAAGGGAGCGTTGGCAGGGAGCGCGGAGATGACGTCGTCTGAAATCCCGAAGGTTTTTTTGAGGTCGTCTAGACTCTTACCAACAGCAAGCTCACGGGCAATAAACTCACTCTGCTCGGAAGGATGCATGGAGTTGAACGCATACCTCGGATTCGGAGAAGGGGGTGCAGGCGGAGGAATGTCTGCACGTGGCGTCTCTTTACGCTGGTCGGTCACACCAAAATACTCGGTAACCTGGGCCACCGTCCATTTTCCGCTCGCAAGCATGCTCCGTCGAACTTTTGCCTGTTCCTTGGGCGGTAGGGCCTGCAGCGCCCTGCGAACAGATGCCTCATCACCTATATCTGCCCCGTGCAACCGAGGCGCTTTAGCACCAGGAGGTAAAATCGCGGGATGCGACGGCAGCTTCGGACCTTCATCACTTCCCATATAGGGCAATTATAACAAAAACATCTTTATTAAAACAGATCCCAGATATCCCTATCCTCGGCCCCATCTATCTTGAAAATAGCAACGCCGCGCAGCCCCTGTGTTTTTGCTAAATCAATTTTTTGTTTAATTGCTCCGGCATCGCTCCACCACACCACGTTTACCTTCACGGTCTGTCCTGTCTTCGTCGCGTGCGCAAGCGCGCGAGCCGCAGCTTCGCCTCCGGAGTCGGTATTGTTCGGTATGGAAACGGCGGAAAGGAAACGCGTGCCGGACTTCCCCGGAATGTAGGAATACATGAGCTCTCCGCTTGCGTGCCGCGTCGGCGTTACGTCGTACTCTTTGGCGGTGTCCTCGGCGTATTCGGGATTCACCGACCAGAGCTGGTGATAGCTTTTGAACCAATCCGGCGCAACGGTCACTTCAACTTCGCGGCCGTAGGTGGGCACACCAAGCACGATTTTGCTTTTATCAATATCTTTCACCGCGAGTTCCACGACTTTTCGCACCCAGTCAATGTCGGACACCGGATAGTAGGGGGCGCCGCGCCGCGCGTCATTCAATGCTATATCTGCGCGCTGCTGGTCGTACGTCATGATGTTCACGCGGTCGCAGTGTTGGTTGATGCGTTTGTAGTCGTTGGCGTATTCAAGTTTTTGGGGCACCACGCGGTAGAGTGAGTCGGGCGGGGTGCGTGGTTCTATCGTGCAGGAGAGGAGTGCTCCTTTCACGTCTTGTGCGAGCGCGTCATCAAGTTCCCACAGAAACAGCGAAAAATATGGGCTGGTTTTTGCAAACTTGTTTTCGTAGTCAATGTCTACGCCGTCGTACTTTCCTTTCTTAACCATTGTTACAATCTCCTCAACATGTTCTTCGCGCCTGTCTTCGTCGGAAAGGACTGCATGGATGGCTGCAGAATCGCTCCACATGATGGAGGGAATGACGCGCACGTCGTTTGCTTTTGCGTCCGCCGTAAGCCGCCTCCAGGTGCTTTTCTTCATCCCGCCGAGATCTTTCAGTGTTCCATTACTTGAAACGGAATAGGTAAACGGCATCACTGTTGTAAGCTCATCAAGGTGGCGGCGTGCATCGGTCGTGCCCCGCGTTCCGGTCCAATACGGCACCCAGCCGGACACTTCAAAGTAGTCTTCTGTGGCACCAAAGGCGCCTGTCGGAAAAACAAGCGAAACGAGAACAAAGGCGGCAATACTGGTGCGCTTCATACTTTCAGTATACCACATTACGACACATTCGCACAGATGCGCTACTATGAGGAACATGTTCGATCTGTCAAAAAAAGAGGAGGCACTTTTTAAGAAGCTCTCTAGCCCCATCAAAATCCAGGATTTTCTTGACAAACTCCCCTTTAATTACGAAACGAAGGGAGAAACCTATATGAGCCCGCGCCGCGTGCTCGCGGCGCGGACATGCCATTGCTTTGAGGGGGCGCTCCTTGCTGCCGCCATACTTTCCTACCACGGGGAGAAGCCGCTCATCATGAATTTACGCACTATTCCTGCTGACGACGACCACGCGCTCGCGCTCTATAAACGAAACGGACTCTGGGGTGCCATTTCAAAGACGAATCACGCGGTGCTCCGCTTTCGCGACCCTATTTATACAACGCCGCGCGAGCTCGCCGCATCCTACTTTCACGAATATTTTTTCAATGACACGGGTCTTAAAACACTCCGTGCGTACTCTGCCCCCATGACGCTCTCTCGTTTTGGCACCCCCTGGGTTACAAGTGAGAAATCGCTCGTACCCATTGCTCACAAGCTCCGCGACACAACACACACCGCCCTCTTTCCCGATAACAATCGTTCGTTCATACGACACGCAAGTATCGTAGAGCGGCGTGCCGGCCGGCTTACCGAGTGGTCGAGAAACGGTAGAAAAACGTAGCTGTGATACCATTTGGTATCATGACAAAAACCACCTACGCTCTCCTCGCTGGAGCGTTGCTTGTTGCGGCGGCAGGGGCAGGATATCAGTGGTATGACCACGCCACAAAGCTTACGCACGCACACGCTGTGCTCGCGGAGCTTGGTGCAGCGCTTGAGGTAAAAACCCACGAAAATAAGGAATTGAGCGAGGCGCTTCAAAATGAACAGCAACGAAACGATGCGTTTGAGGAACAAATTGACAGTATTTCAAGCGAGGTCGGAGACCTCACCAAGCTCTCACAAATAGACCCAGAACTCCTCCAAAAATACTCAAAGGTGTACTTTTTGAATGAAAACTATATTCCATCAGAACTGACACAAATCCCGCAAGAGTTCATACACGATGACGATGATGAATTTTTTCACAAAAACGCATGGCGGTTTCTTCGCGACTTGATGGAAGAGGCGGCAGAGGACGGCATAGACATCACTATTGTTTCCGGCTATCGCTCGTTTGACACCCAGAGAATTCTGAAGAACGGATATCAGGTAACGTATGGTTCGGGCGCAAACACTTTTTCTGCAGACCAAGGATATTCCGAGCACCAGCTTGGCACGGCAATTGATTTCTCCACCAAAACGTTAGGCGGAGGACTCGCTGGTTTTGACACAACAGCAGCATACGCATGGCTCACGGAAAACGCACATGAATACGGATTTGTTCTCTCCTACCCGCCAGACAACGCATACTACCAGTACGAGCCCTGGCACTGGCGGTTTGTTGGTCAAAAACTCGCTGATGATCTACAGGACGATGATAAGCGTTTCTACGACCTTGACCAACGTGACATAAACGAATACCTCCTGACTCTTTTTGATTAAAAATGTGAGGCGCTGCCCGAATTGCCAGCGCCGCTGCAGTGCGCACGAAACTCTTTATGTAAGATTGAGAGGCCACGCTTAGAACCCGAGTTCCGGGAACCACGTGGCGGAGGGAATCTGTCGAATTGATACATAGTCTGATTGAGACTTCTTCGGCTTTTCATTCCGGGGTCTTCTGGCATCCTTCTTGGGGCGGCCAAGTCCCTTTTGTGTTGGACCCTGTGTGGGGGCCGAACCTTTAAACATTCCCACGATGTTTTCCTTCCTCTTGGTTGAACGAGTGCGTCAAAACGCACGTCTTGGCGATACTAACAGGTTTCTGAAGAAGGTCAGAAGTTACGCGATGCTGTCAGAACACATATGACCTGCGCGCCAATTCTCAACGCACTTGCGGCTTGCAAGAAACATCTGCTCCGGAAGGTCGTCCGGGTCATGCCAGTGCCAGTTCCCAGACTTTTTCGGTTCCGGTGCAAACGGTTCACCGGAACGCCACTTAGTAAGGATTCCGAGGTTTACGTAGTGCTTTCCATAGTCACGTTCGTTGTACACCGAGACCAAGCCGACAAGCTCTAGATCTGTAAGTCCGCATTCCTCCGCCGCTTCACGAAGTGCAGTCGCTCCAAATGTCTCGCCAAACTCAACATGCCCGCCGGGAATCATCCAGTTCCCCGCTCCGTGGCCAAAGAAACGCTCCCCAAGTAGTATCTTCCCCTCCTTTTCTATAATCACTCCGAGTCCGACTTTTGGACGCTCTGTTTCCATAGAACAAAGTATACAGCGAAAAGAAAACAGCCCGGCTAACTGCCGGGCTGTTTTCTTTAGGAGTTAGCGAAGCGCGAGAAAGCTTCCTTTGACCAGCGCATTAAGCGCAAGCTGACTATCTGGAATATCCTTCACCTCGATGTGTCCGATGACGCGAATGGTTACACCAGCACAAAGTCCAAGGGCGATGGAAGGGTTAATTTCCTCACCATGAACTTCAACGGTGTCATTCTGATCAAGAAGAACATCGATTTGGCTGCGCTTTCGGCTGTGCATTGAGTCCGCAATAACGCGGTAGCCAATGAGGTGCTCCACCTTCTGGAAGCGGCAGTTCTCCGTATCAGTAGCCTCGCGAGTAATCTCGACGATAGTACCAAACGGAAGCTCTTCCTTAAGGTCTACGGAACGAGCCGCAATGACTTCGGGGTTTGTATACGCGCCGGAGGCAGTAACAGTAGGAGTGTGGTCCGTCTGCTCTGGCACCGCGTTATAGGAAGTAAGCTTCACCGTAAGGATGTCCCCGTCTATAGGACGTTCCATTTCTGCTGTACCCGCGAGCGCAAGGGCGGGATTATTCGCCTCTGCACCCGGGGCGTTATACGTCGCCTCAACAGGAGCCACGGGGCCTCCCGAAAAAGCAAACAAGCCCATGAGGGCTATGTTTACAACGGTCATAAAAGTAAAAAACGGCTTACGCCGCTTTCCCTATTAGACTATCACCTCGGATCCCTTTTGTCAAGGCCTACAACATAAATGGAACACTGCGTCAATAGCAAGATCGTCAAAAAACCCTTATTATAGGCCATTCTGATTCTCCCTCCGAGATGAGACCCACGGAATGGGCGCCTCGGAGCGGAGCGCAAAGAAACGGCACCTGGCGAGTAGAAAAATCGGGTCTGTTTGAGCGAAACGAGTGAGCCGATTTTCGTCCCGAGCCGTGCTGTTTCTTCGCTCGGGAGCGACTCTTCGCGTCAATTCCGTGGTCCTCGCGAGCATCACCAACTCAACTGCCCCCCAGTCTTGTATTCCGTCACCCGCGTCTCAAAGAAGTTTTTTTCCTTGTTGAGGTCTACCGCCTCGCTCATCCAGGTAAAGGGGTTTGTTACGTTATATTGGGAGGCAAGTCCCACTCTCTCCAGACGCCGGTCTGCAATGTGTTCAATGTATTGTTTGAAGCCAGCCGCGTTCATGCCAAAGATGCCGCGCGGGAATACCTCGGTGGCAAAGGTGTATTCAAGCACCACTGCCCTTTTTACCAAATCAATAATTCTCTGCTGAAATTCCTTTGTCCAGAGTTCCGGCTGTTCTTCCTTAATCGCGTTAATCATGTTGATGCCGAAATTGAGGTGCTGGGACTCGTCGCGCATGATGTATTGGATTTGTTCCGCGCTTCCCGTCAATTTGTTTTGCCGTTGGAAACCAAACATCACCGCAAAGGATGAGTAGAAGAAAATGCCTTCCATGATGAGTGAAAATACACACAAGTTCTCAAGAAACTTCTGATCATTTTCAAAGGTGCCAGTTTTGAACGCCGGAGCAAAAATGCCTTCGTTTAATGCGAGCACCATGTTGTCTTTGTCATAGATTGCCTTGACTTCCCGATACATATTGAAAATCTTGCTCTCATCCATGCCAAGCGATTCCACAATGTATTGGTATGCGTGCGTGTGTACGGCTTCTTCGTACCCCTGCCGGAGAAGATACATGCGGCATTCAGGGCTTGTTACGTGCTTGTAGAGCGCCAGTACTACGTTGTTGGCCGCGATAGAGTCAGCGGTGGTGAAAAATCCGAGTACGGTTTCAAACGCTTTTCGTTCGTCGCTCGTGAGCGCAGACGAACTCCGCCACTGCTCAATGTCGCGCTGCATGGAGATTTCGGTGGGAAGCCAATGGTTTGCATTCCCCGCCATGTACGCATCCCACGCAAACGTATGCCGCATCGGATAGAGTTGAATAACATCTGCATCTACGCCATTAATGATGCGACGCTTGTTGATATCAACGACTCCGGCTCCTTTGGTGATGGGCATAAAGAACAGTGGTTGGTAAGTGGGAAAATCCGCTTAGACCTTTATTTTCGCGCGTATCAGGGAGCACTGCAAGGGGATAAGTCGCTAGTGGGAAATTGTGTAGCAGTCAGAATATGGCTTATACCAAGGTTAAATGAGCGATGGTGGGAAAGACGGTGCCGACGGAATCCCGTCCGCCGGCGCTAGCTTTTTGCCCTATCCCTCCTACCATGAATACTAAGAGCCCTCGGACGTATAACGAGCCGTGAGATGTGCAAGCATTTCCCGCGCTCGGGACAACCGAGATTTGACGGTTCCGATTGGTATATTGAGCTCCTGTGCGGCGGCTTCA
This sequence comes from Candidatus Parcubacteria bacterium, assembly GCA_022616215.1. GTDB lineage: Bacteria > Patescibacteriota > Minisyncoccia > Phycocordibacterales > Phycocordibacteraceae > C7867-001. Next base: position 7,406 of record JAKEFE010000029.1, read on the forward strand.
AGGCTCATTCCCTGTATACCGATAAGAAACAAGACTGTTTGATGCTGATCACTCAACTGACTCATGGCTTCTATGGCCTCTGCAAGTTCAGCGCGTATGTTTAGTATACGCTCAGCATCATGCGGGTCTTCCGCTTCGGAAAAATCGTCCCGTAATACTTCCTTCTTTTTCCTTAGAGAAGTGAGAAACGTGTTTTTCATAATCGTCAGTAGCCACGAGCGAAGATGTGAACCGGGCGTAAAGCTCTCCCAGTGCTGGAGCGCCTTTGTGAGCGTGGTCTGCACTAAATCTTCTGCGGTGGAATGGTCCCGTGCTAAAAAGTTCGCAGATTTTTTGAGCGATGCCAGTAGCTCCGGTTCCGTAAGTTGTCTCTTAAACGACTCAAAGGCAACGTTGACCAGTTCTTTGCCTCGTTCAGCTTTCGAGAAATTCATACTTCTATTCTACCGTGTAGCCCCAGCCGAGCTGGCATGCTTTTGGGTGTTCGTAGAGTTGATTAGGGATAACTTCCATGAGGGTATTCTACACTAGCAAAGCCAGAGAGAAACGCGGCTTCATTGTTCCGTCTGGCCACTTAATTACCTCAGTGAATTCTGAAATATCTCGGCACTTCACTCTCCCGTAGGTGAGCGATACATACACAACTATTTGATCTTTGCCTTTCCGTGCATTAGTAGATTCATCCGCAACAAAGAGCACTAAATACCTACCTCCTCCATGGTGGTCGTAGACTCGGTTAGGAATAACGTCCATTAGCCCTGGCAGCTCTCGCAGATGCCGACTTCTTCTCCTTGGGAAACGCGCGCCATCTTTTCTTCGAGCACTTCCTTGCTTATTGAGGGCACGGGAGTTGCCTCTGCCACCACTTCTGCGACGGTTGCGCTTACTTCAGGAGTTTCAATAGAAGCCATGGCCGCGGACACTATTTTTCCGCCACGAAGGTGCGTTGCGCCGTACTCTGCCGTTGAGACCGTGGATTTCTCTACTTGAGAGGCACCAAGGGAGCGCAGGTAGTACGTGGTCTTGAGGCCGAGCCTCCATGCGTGGAAATAAATGTCGGAGAGCTCGCGGCCAGAGGTACCGCCGTAGAAGATGTTCAAAGACTGCGACTGGTCTATCCATTTTGCACGTCGCGCGGCCTGTTCAATGAGCCACGTGAGTTCAATTTCAAACACCTCTTTGTACTTGCGCTTTATCTCCGGCGGCACCTCGGAAATATTCTGCACGCTGCCGTCGTAGTATTTGAGCTTGTTTAACATGCCGGCATTCCACAAGCCTGCCGCTTTCAAGTCCTCAATAAGATAGCGGTTGAGAATGACGAAATCCCCGTGCATGTTGGATTTCACGTAGAGGTTTTTGTAAATCGGTTCGGCCGCCGGAATACAGCCGACGATGTTTGCGGTGGTTGCCGTGGGCGCAATCGCCATCGTGTTTGAATTGCGCATACCGTATTGCTTCACATGCGCGCGCACGGGAGTCCAGTCGAGCTTCCCGCCGCGCGGTAGCGGTATCTCCTCGCCGCGCTCTTTTTCAAGAAGGTCAAGGGTGTCTTGCGGAAAGAGATTGCGGTCCCATTTGCTGCCTTTGTACGTCTCGTACGTACCGCGCTCGCGGGCAAGCTCGGAAGAGGCAAGGATGGCGTGATACGCGACCACTTCCATGCTCTCGTCTGAAAACGCGACCGCCTCATCCGAATCAAAGTAGATGTTAAGCATGTAGAGCGCGTCATGCAGTCCCCGCACGCCAAGACCCACCGGACGATGGCGCATGTTGCTTCTTTTGGCGTCTTCGGTTGCGTAGAAATTGATATCAATGATGTTATCAAGCATGCGCATGGCAGTCTTCACCACGCGTGCCACAAGCGGTGTGTCAAAGGCACCGTCGACGACAAAACGCGCGAAGTTCAAAGAACCCAGGTTGCACACCGCCGTCTCGTTGGCAGACGTGTTGAGCGTGATTTCTGTGCAGAGATTTGAGTTGTGCACCACACCCACGTGATCTTGCGGGCTCCTGACATTGCTTGGATCTTTCCACGTAATCCACGGATGCCCCGTCTCAAAAAGCATGGCGAGCATTTTCTTCCACATGTCGCTTGCGGGCAGGCGCTTAAAGAGGCGCATGTTCCCTGCCTCTGCCATGCGCTCGTATTCCTCATACCGCTTTTCAAAGGCCGCGCCGTAGAGGTCGTGGAGATCCGGCACCTCGTCCGGAGAAAACAATGTCCACGTCCCCCCGTCGCGCACCCGCTTCATAAAGAGGTCGGGAATCCAGGAAGCGGTATTGATGTCATGGGTCCTGCGCCGTTCATCGCCCGTGTTCTTTCGCAGTTCAAGGAAGTCCAAGATGTCGTAGTGCCACACCTCCATATATACCGCGGCCGCGCCGCGTTTTTTGCCGCTTCGGTTGATGGAAACGGTAACGTCGTTTGCTATTTTCAAAAACGGAATCACGCCTTGACTTTCCACCCCCGTGCCTTTGATGTGGGCGCCGGTGGCGCGAAGCGGCGTGTAGTCGGTCCCCGTGCCGCCCGCGTACTTCAAGAGCTGCGCATTGTCGGCGTAATTTTTGAAAATGGCATGAAGATCGTCCGGGACGGTGTTCAAAAAACACGACGAGAGCTGCGGCCGCGTAAAACCGGCATGAAAAAGCGTGGGAGAGGACGGCGTGTAGTAGAAATCGCTCATCACGTCGTAAAACTCTTTCACTTTTTCCTCGCGCACCGCAGGGGATTCAAGGAGCGCCGTACCCATCGCAACGCGCATCCAAAACATCTGCGGCGTCTCAAGCGCACGCTTCCCATTCTCGTTATCGCGAAGTAGATACTTGTCGTAAATGGTCTGGAGTCCCATGTACTCAAAGTGATAGTCGCGGGAAAGATCAAACGAGCGGGACAGGGTGTCAAGATTAAACGATAATAGCCGCTCATCAAGCCGGCCGATGGCAACGCCCCGCGCGATGCTCCCGGCAAACGCGGCGGCATGAGTGTTGCTCTGTTCAGATTCTCGCACATTGTCTCGCCCGAGCACTTCTTCGTATATCGTTTTGAGCAAGAGGCGCGCGGCAAGTTTGCTGTAGGCATGATCGCGCTCAATCATGCTCCGCACGACCATAATGAGCGCCTTCATGATGTCTTCGGTCGTGATGCCTTCGTAAAGCTCGTACTTGAGTCCGGTCATGATAGCATCCACGTCAATGGCTACGCCGTCGGGAATGTATTTGGCAAGCAGTTTTCGTATCGGCGCTTCCGAATACGCCTCACGCGCTCCGGAACGCGTCGTAACGTGTATGCCTTCTTCTTCTATCTTTTCAATGAGCTCTTGTTGTTCTACTTCGCGAATTTTTGCGTGCTCATACCGATAAATGATGTAACTTTTTGCGACGGCAAGGTATCCCTCGCGCATAAGGATAAGCTCAACGCGATCCTGCACATCTTCAACGGTCGGCGTGGCTTCCGGATATGCTTTTTCAAGTTCCGTAACGACAAAATGTGTCATGCCATGCAGTTTGTCTTGGGGAACCGCAACATTCATCGCCAAAAACGCCTTTCTCATCGCGTTCGTTATCTTTTCTGCACTGAAATCTACGATTGCACCGGTCCTTTTTTTGATGTGTCGCATACTCGTCAAGGGTTACTGTTTGTAATCCGACCGGGAGCGCGGCGACGGGACTGAAAGGGCGCTTCTCCGGACGCGGGCACTATTGGAACTTTATGATAGCTCACAATCTCGGCAAAACGAGCTGTTGATATCGTTCGTCCCGACACACATCTCGCGAGGCGCAAGATGCCTCGCCAAAAAAGCAAGCAACCACGAGCTTTCCCAGCATCCAAACGGGCGAGCCAAGACCACCACAAGGCTTCGCGGGAACGTCCGAAAATTAAGGAGGCGAGTAGCGCAATCGTACTGTTTGAGCGTAGTGAGTTTACGATTGCGCGTTAGGCGAGCCGACTATCATTTTCGTGACGTGGGAGCGGGGCTCGCCTTGTGGTGGTGCTTGGCGAGCGGCTAGTTTTTGAATCCGGTGCCGCGAATGAACATGAAAAGGGTGATGAGGAAGAAAATCACGGTCAGACCAGAAAGCACCGAAAAAGAGAGCCCGACGCCCACGTCCGTGATGCCCAAAATGCCGTATCTAAACGCATCAACCATGTAGAGGACGGGATTGAAAAGAGAAAGCGTTCTCCATGGCTCCGGCAGAAGATCAATGGAATAAAAAACGCCGCCAAGGTACGTAAGAGGAGTCAGAACGAACGTCGGAATGATATTGATGGCATCAAAACTCTTGGCAAAAAAGCCGTTGACGAGGCCGGCAAGAGAAAAAAGGAGCGCGGTCAAAAATCCTGCCGCAAAAACCATACCAACGGAGTAGAGCGTAAGCTCGGTGAAAAAAAGTGAGGTGAGAATGACGAGAAAACCGGTCAAAAACCCGCGCACCACCCCGCCCATCACAAACCCGGTGACGACAGCCCATGACGGCATGGGAGAAACGAGGAGTTCGTCAAGCGTGTGTATCCACTTGGCAAAATAAAATGTGGAGACGGTGTTGATGTACGCGGACGTGATGATGGTCATCATCACAAGACCCGGCATAATAAACTGCATGTACGAGAAACCCTCAATAGCCGAGACTTGACTTCCGATGAATCCGCCAAAGATGGCAAAATAGAGTGTCGTGGTGATTATGGGAGGCAGGAGCGTTTGCGACCAGATACGGAAGATACGTATGGTGTCTTTGCGTATCATCGTATAAAGACCGACGAAGGTGGGGTTTTTCATGAAAGTTTCGTGTTTTCTCCTCCTATGAGTTCAAGGAAAATGTCTTCAAGCTTCTTCCCTTCGTGGCGGTCCATGAGCGATTTCGTGGGCTCATCAGCAATGACTTCACCCTTATTGATGATGGCAACGTGGCGCGAGAGCTGTTCGGCCTCTTCAAGGTAGTGGGTGGTGAGCACGATGGTTGTTCCTTCCCCGTTGATGCGTCGCAGATACTCCCACATCCCGCGACGAAGCTCTACGTCTACTCCCGCCGTCGGC
>JAKEFE010000004.1 GCA_022616215.1 Candidatus Parcubacteria bacterium
CAATCCTCGCATGAGCTCGCGTAGCGGCATCTCAGCCGAAAGCTCAATGCGTCCGTCTGCGTACGCGTGCGTCTCACCCACCACGGCTTCGTGGTCATGAAGAAGCTGGGGAAGGCCGGAAAGGGAGTGAGAGGGTGTAATGAGCACGATGTGTGCCCACGGCTCTTCCACGCTCTGCACGTCGCCGAAAAGAGGGAATTTGGACGGCGTATAAATGGTTTCTTTGTTGCCGCGGACATCGGTAACGATGTATTCAATTGTGGGGATGGTGACAACGAGTGAGAGCGAAAATTCGCGGCGAAGGCGCTCGGTAATAATTTCCAAATGGAGCATTCCTAAAAATCCGCACCGAAATCCCCTGCCGAGCACTCCGGAAGACTCTTCCTCAAATGACAACGAAGAGTCCGTGAGTCGCAGACGCAGAAGCGCCTGTCGCAAATCAGCAAGATCGTCCTGACTTTCCGGATATACCGAAGCCCACACCACAGGACGCGGGCGTGAAAACCCAGGAAGCGGCGAAAGTGCGCCGCCCTGCGCGCCGACGGTATCCCCCACGCTTACCACGCCCGGTTCTTTGATGCCGGTAACGATGTACCCGATTTCTCCTGCGGAGAGCGATAAGGCCGGCGTTTCCTCTGGAGTGAAGACGCCCACCTCAAGCGCAGAAAACTTTTTGCCCGCCGCGGCAAACGTAAGCACATCTCCTTTCTTCACCGTGCCATCAAACACGCGCACATACACGGTAACGCCGCGATGCGTTGAATACGAAAAATCAAAAATAGTTGCGCGTGCCTCATCCTGCTCTTCTTTTCGGGGCGCAGGAATGCGCGAAACAATCGCTTCCAAAAGGTCGGGGACACCTTCTCCGGTGCGACCAGACACTGCAAGAACGGTATCAGCAGACACCCCAAGCAAAGAGGCGAGCTCCTGCTTCACTTCACCTGGACGCGCGTACGGCGAGTCAACTTTTGAGATGACGGGGATGATGACGCCTCCAACATTTTTTGCCATAGAAAGCGTGGTCAAGGTTTGTGCCTGCACGCCCTGTGTTGAATCAACGAGCAAAATGACACCCTCTACTGCCGAGAGCGCGCGGGAAACTTCGTATGCAAAATCAACGTGTCCGGGCGTGTCAATCAAGTTAAGAATGTAGTCGGCGCCGTCTGCGGCGCGGTATTTCATCCGCGCCGGCTGCATTTTGATAGTAATGCCCCGCTCGCGTTCCAAATCCATTTTGTCCAAAACTTGGTCGCGCATTTTGCGCTCTGGAATGGTCCCCGTTCGTTCAAGCAGACGGTCGGCAAGCGTAGACTTGCCATGGTCGATGTGAGCGATTATGGAAAAGTTACGTATGTGTTTGGTCATTTATGGCCGAAGGCGGCAGTTTTGTTCCGGCCATTTTCTTCAGTGATTCGTAGAGGTCTTTAAACTCCCTGTTCTCAAGAAGAGCAAGCACGGCCCCCGCCACAGCAAGACCCACCATACCAGCGACAAGCCCCTGCGTGAAGACAGCGGCAAGCGTGGTAAGCGGAGCAATGTTGCCCATGAGGGACAGGAGTCCGTACGCGGCGGTAGCTCCGACCATACCGGCACCAAGCGCCTCAAACAGAGGTCTAAGAAGCGAACGGGCCACTCCCGGCGCAACATCGCGAAGCGTGATAAAGGCAAGCACGCCCATAAAAAGCTGACCCAGGGTTGCACCAAGCGCGACAAACACCACCGAAGATCCGGGAATATCCTCAATGCGAAGTAGCGCTTCCATGAAATCACGAACGAACACGTTTGTTGTTCCGAGATGGAGCAAAGAAAGCGCAAGTGAGCCAGACAGTATGAGCCCAAAAAATTGAATAACGAGCGGATTCCACGAGCGACGAGCGGCATAAAACGCGCGGGATGCGAGGAGCACCAGCCCCTGCGCAACCAGTCCAATGATGAGCACGCCAAGCAGAGCCGCCGTGAGTCGCGTAGCGTCCCAATCAAACGCCCCGGTGCCAAGGATGACGCGCACAAGGTGTGCGCGAAGCACGAGCGTAAGGAGCGCGGCGGTAACTGACCAAAATATAAGATGGCGTGCCGCCGCAGAAAGTGTTTCTGTAAACGCCTCAATGTTGTTGCCATTAGCTTTCGCCGCCAAGACCGGAAATGCCGCTGTTGCGTAGGAAGCACCTATGAGCGCAAGCGGAACCATTGCCACATTTCCGGCAAGAGAAAACACCGTCATACCGCCCTCACCAGTGCCGGCCGCAAATGAAGAGAGAAGAAGCGCTGAAAGCGCACCCAAGGTGAGCGCAAACGAACGCGGTACGGAATCTTTCACCACCGACCACATAATGGCTGGCGACGGCACGACAAGCCGCGGCAAAAGCCCTGCTTCGGAAACTATGGGGACGTGTATCAAAAGATGAAGCAGTGCTCCGATAAGCACACCCACACCTAGCCCCTGTAGCCCGAATACCGGGTAGAGAAAGAGCGCCCCGATAATGATGCCTGCGTTGTACAACACTGGAGAGAGCGCAAAGAGAATGAAACGACGGTGTACCTGCGTTACACTCGTCAAAACGCCGGAAAGTCCGAGAAGTATCGGTTGGAGAAGCAACATTCGTGCAAGGAACACAAAATTGGAAGACGCCGCAAATTGCGGAAAAAATACTGAAAGTACCTCCGGCATGAACGCACACAAGAGAAGACACACAAGTCCGCCGACAATGAGAAGAAACGAGGACGAGTGGGAAATCAGACGTTCCGATTCCTCCCTGCTTCCTCCTGTGAGACGAGGGATAAGCACATATGCCGATACCAGCGAAGCAATAAGGGCAAACACAAGGTCGGGAATGCGGAATGCCGCGTAGTAGAGGTCAAGCGTGTGCCCTGCACCAAATGCGTGCACAAAAATACGATCGCGAAGTAGCGCAAGAACTTGCGAGACAAGCGTGAGACCTGCTAAGAGGTACGCGGCCTGATGCAGGCCGCGTATTGAGGCAGAAAGCGTCCGGAGAATGCCGTGAACCATTTACGTTACTCTCCTTCGTTTACGTTTGCGGTTGGCTCTTCAACCGGAGGTGTCGGGATGCCAAGCGAGCGCAGTCGCGCCAGAGGGAAGGGATTGCGCCCGGCTTCAAGTTCCGCGATGTCCCCTGCAACCGTCGTCGCATTTGCCTCCGAAAATCCTGCAACGGTGCGAAGTTCCGCAAGCGCTTCGTCAAAGCGTCCGAGCGTGGCGTAAAGAGCACCAAGGAAGAAGCGCGCATTCGCATATTCCGGATTAAGCTCAACCGCTCGTGTAAGCGCGGCAATGGCGCCCGCTGTATCTCCGGTGCCAGAGCGAAGGAGGCCGACTTCAAACAAAACCGCAGGTGCATTCGGAGCAAAGTACGCTGCCGCCTCCGCCGCTTGAAGCGCTTCTGCCGCTTTGCCGAGGCGAATCTCAAGCTGGGAAAGGAGAAGGATGGCCGGAATATAATCGCGCTTCAAACTTATTGACGCAAGGAGGCGCTCTTCGGCAACGACAGTACTTCCCTGCGTGATTTCAATTTGTGCGAGCACATACGGAATAACGGGGCTTGTCGGGTTTAGGGTTGCGGCACGTTCATACGCAGCTTTTGCGCTCTCGTATGCTCCTTCTATGCCAAGGGGTATCACCGCCTGATACACGCTACCGAGCGCGACCCAGTTCTGGTAGTTGTTTGGATTCAGCCTTGTTGCTTCAAGTCCGGAATTTACGGCGGCAGTCAGAGCGTTTTGGAATTGCTGCTGAGCCATAGTGGGCGCAAGCTCGGTGTCGTTTGCAATGCGCCGCATGCGCTCAAGATACACGGCGACCAAAAGACGGTGCGTGCGGTCATTCTCCACAAGCGACAGCGAGTGAATAAGATGTGTTTCAGCGCTGTCTATGTCTCCGGAGGAGGCAACGGAAACAGCCTTTGTGTAGGAAGCATGTGCAAGATATCGCTCAAGCACAACGTAGGCAGATGCAACTGACGCAAGAAGAAGAAGGGTGAGCAGAAAAACAATCGCAAAGCCTACGCGCGGATTTCGCGCAAAGATAATGCCCCATTCGTGGCTTCTGGTTCCGTGCCGCATGACCGAAATGAAAATGCCGAGTGAGAAAAACCCGAATGCAAAGACGGCAATGCCCGGATGCCCGAAGAGCGCAAGCGCAAAGGTGTAGGCTGCCCCCGAAAAAGAGGCGAGCGAAACAAACCGCAAGAAGGTATCTTCCGGAAGACGGAACAAAAGCGCGCGAACGCCCGCAAACAGGAAACACCCGATACACAGTAGCCACGCAAAAACACCGACGATGCCGGTGGTGACAAACGACGTAGGAATGAAGCCAATGCCGGCAGGGAAGTCAATGTTCCAAAACAGGGTGTCGTTCAACGTTCGGTCGCGGAAGAGAAGCCATTTCTCTCCGAAAGTTCCCGGACCCGAACCAAAAAACGGGGAAGCGGCGTAGGTGTGAGAACCGACCGAAAACGTGGACTGCCACGACGGACGAACATCAATCGCATTTAATCCAAAAGCTCCGGCAATAGAATTGTTCAAACTTGCTCCACCAATAAGGAAAAAGAGTGAGACGAGGAGCGCGGCAAGCGGCGCAAGCAAGGAGCGTGTGCCAACCCCCACATACCCGCTTTCTTCAAGCACGGAGAGTGTGGCGGCTCCTTCAAGATCGGCATCCTCCACCTCACCTCGTCTACGCAAGATAGTCTCAATGAAAAGTGCCAGAGAAAAGAGTGCGACCAGAACCCAGATGAACACCACATTGACGAGCGCGAGGATGAAGAGGGAGAGCAGAAGGCCGATACTGATTATTGTTTTGCCAAAGGTGCGTAGCGTGAGGAACCGAAGCGCCATAAGAGAAAGCACAACCCCCAAACCTGCGAAAGCGCCGAGGTCTTGGAAAGAGCCGACGATGCTATACGTGCCGGAGATATCCACACCCCCCCGCGAAGCGGCAATGATGCCTATCTGTACAAGGAGCGCCGCACCGATGGCGGCGGCCGCAACATAAAAGAACACCCGGTAGTCGCTCGCCCGCCGAAATGCAAGCGCGGCAAGAGAAGTGATGAGCGCCAGAAGTACTACAAAGCCGACGGTGTCTGGCTCAAATTCAGTTCCAAAAAACGAATACTGGGGATTTGCACCTGAAAAAAGCGCGGAGAGTCCGTAGGCAAGCGGCAAAAGCCACACTACCCCAAGGAGACCAAGCGGCGGAATGACGATACTGCCGCGAATAAGTCGCGCAACAATGTAGGCAATGAACGCAATGAGTGTAACAAGGGCAAGAAGAGACACTTTGGTGCTGTAGGAAGAGCCGGACAGCCATGGAGAAAAGATAACCGCCGCACCGAAAGCGGAAAGTGAAAGCGCCCACACGGCGACGGTGTCAAACGAGAAACGGCGAACGGAGGCAGTGTCCTGCATAGCGTACGGGGGTTACGTTGCCCTAGTAATAAAAATCAGTATAACGCAAACAAACGTATGAGTGAGGACTCTCGTGGTGGATAAGCAAAAACCCGCCTTGCGGCGGGTTTTTGCATGTGTTTGGACTGGCACGATAAGCCGAATTCTGTCGCGGACGATCATCTATCTGGGAGTAGTGTTACCACTACCCTCAAGCGGCGCTCCCCTTACGGGGCACGGCCTTGCACAGGGATAAGAATTTAGCCGTTTCAGCCGGACTTAACCGGGTCGTTTCTGTTCGCATCTCGCGCCTTGCGGCGGACGGGCGTTACCCGCTACCTTTCTCCCTGCTTCGCATAAAGCTACGCAGGACTGTGTTCGGACTTTCCTCTCCTTACGGAGCGATCGTCTATGCCAGTCCTCTCCCATTATGCCATATTCGGCTCCTAGCGCAAGGGCAGAGAAAGTGTTGCTCCGACTTCCCACCCTTTCGCGCGGGCGAGGCCTGCGCGTGTCTCAAGCACATAGCGCACCGGTTCCGGCGGAGCAAAGAGCTTTGGATAGGTCTCCGGAAAAACAGAATCCTCAACCCCCACAATCGTCCCATCGTCAGAAAGCCATATGAGGTCAATAGACACCAGCATGTCTTTCATCCAAAACTCGTACTCCCCTTTCGTGTCAAACACAAAAAGCATTCCGTAGTCTTCAGGAACATCTTCGCGTCCCGAAAGGCCTTGTACTCGCTTCTCTGTCGTGTCTGCTAGTTCGATGGTCGTAAGTGAATATGACGTATCAGACTCTGGTTTTTCTTGCTGCACAAAATACACACTGCCTAAAAGAACAAGAGTAATTGCAAGAACAATAAAAACTTTCATGGCGGTGAAATTATAACGCTTATCCGAACCCACTACGAACGGCTCGCCGGAGGCGAGCCGGACTAACCCTCGCGCCTCGCAGGGCCTCGGCGCTCGCAAAGCCCACCAAGCGAGGACTATGGCGGGCTGTTCTGAATTTCTGAATCTGAATTTATGCGGGTGGGTGAAATCCAAATCCGAATTCAGAAAATTAAAAATCCGAATGATGCGTCGGGTGGGGATGACGCCACAATAAATTAGACGAAGTATTTCTTAAAACGCTTCCGAAGTAGTCCGCTTTTGCGACCAGCTTTGTAAATGCGTATAGTATGTTTTTCTTTACCTTCAGCAAGTTTACGCACTTGTTCAATAAATTTTTCGGACACAAGTTTATTTGTCGCATAAAGCGCGGAAAGTTGCTCTAGGAAGCGTTTTGAGAGTGCGAGTTCAATAAACACATCTCCGACCACATGAGTAATATGACGAGCGACGTTACCAGAAGGAGTGTTTGACGCCCGATATCCGTCAGCAGGAGCGCGAAGATACTGTTTCAGTATTTCGCTATCTATTGCGTCGCGGCTTTCGACAAGGAGAACAAGAGATTGTTTGCGTCGCCGCATATCTTCGAGCAATCTATATGTTCGTGCTTCGTTAAGCAAAATAAAGAACTCATGCGGTTCGTGTATAAGAATTTGTTTTTCATGCACTCGCTCTGAAACATCAATGAGAAGATGCAGGAGAAAAATGTCTATCTCTTTGAGCGAACGAAAGGTATATACAAGTCGCTCGCCACTTTCAAGATGTGCAATTCGTTCCGCAAGATAACTTGGTGTTTCTTTCTGCGCCGTAAGTGAGCGGAAGAAATCCTGCGCTTCAGCCAGCCATATCTTGCTTATAGAGAGAGTATTCTTTTCTTGCACGACAATTTCTTTTTTCTTGAGCCCTTTCACTACTTTGTAAAATCCCGCGCGCGATATGTGATGCCGAGCGGAAAGGTGGTCGTGCAATTCTGGGAGCGAATGTGGTCGGCGCATGAGCGCAAGCATCGCCGCGTTCTCAAGAGCAGAGAGTGTTAGCCTCATTCATCGTACCCTAGCAAGTTATACGCCTCTTGTCTACTTTTCGTAGATAAGAGGCTATTTTCGCTGTGTTTTCTTGACGATATACAAACCAGAGGTAGAAACTTTAATTGTTATCAATAGCAGCACAATTTTATGACTACAAAAATAAAAGAAAAGGTCCACTCCATGCTTGAAGCGAGTCAGGCAAATGCCAAGCGGCATCCGTTTTTCTCTCGCTTCACGAAGAAAAAGACCCGTGAAGAGATAGAGGAGTTTGCGCGTCAGTGGTATCTTGCCGCATACAATCACAAGCGCGCGTTTCCTTTTCTTCCTGCTATCACCGCCGATGATGAGACGCGACGCGAACTCATTGAAGTGTTGCGCGATGAATACGGCAACGGCGACACTAATAAGGTTCATGCGAAACTCCTCTCGAAC
>JAKEFE010000030.1 GCA_022616215.1 Candidatus Parcubacteria bacterium
GCTCCGGAAGACTAAGACTTGGCCAAGCGGCCCCGGAGCGGTCTTCCGGGGCGGGTAGTCGGCGAAACGTCTTTGTCTACAGACCTATTTTGTCCAAAACCACCCGGTGTGGGTAGTCCAGCACGTCGCGCACCAGTCTATCGTACACACCGACGCGGTATCGGAAGTCCTCCGTAGAGAAAGAAGCATAGCGAAGCTCCCTTCCGAGCTCCGCTTCAAGCGTGTGGATGATGGCGGCAAGCGCTCTCTCATCAAGCCGGTCTCCGACAATAAGAAGATCTACCTTTGACTCTGGAACGCCAGTGAAAAGGCCGGAAAGCGCCACGAGCCGGAGTGCGCCTGCTTTCCGCAGGGTGTGGCCGATGTTTTCATCATTCACGCCCGAAGCCGCGCGAAGAAATGTGCGCAGCGGCTCGTAGTGGACGAAGTTTGTATTTGCGCCGTAGAGCGCACCGCCTTTTGCAGGCTTTTTTCGGAGCACTTTCATATCAAGAAGCTTCCTAATCTCGCTTTTGACCGCCTCCTTCCCCACCTTTGCGCGAAACGCTACGTGCGCTACGGTGAAAAGCTCGATCTCGTTGAAAAGGAACAGCCGGAGGAGCTTGACGCGCGCGGCAGAGCCAAAAAGTTTTGAAAGCGGATCCATGATGAGAACATCATTATAGGTTTCCGAGCGGACAAACGCAAAAAGCCCGCTTTCGCGGGCTTTTTGCTAGCAGTATCGGAGTTACTTAAACGAAACCTTGCCGCCTGCTTCCTCAATCTTTTTCTTCAGTTCTTCGGCCTCTTCCTTCTTCATGCCGGTCTTCAGCATCGCGGGAGCACCATCCACAAGATCCTTTGCTTCCTTAAGACCAAGGCCAAGGGCTTCCTTAACTGCCTTAATAACGGAGATTTTGTTTGCACCGCCATCAGAAAGCTCTACGTCCATCGTAGACTTCCCTTCTTCGGCCGCGCCGCCTGCGGCGGGGCCCGCAGCTGCAACAGCGGCCGCAGACACGCCAAACTTTTTCTCAAATACTTTTACGAGTTCAGAAAGTTCAAGAACCGTCATCGCTTCAACTTCCTCAACGATTTTCTTGAACTTCGCTGGCACTTCTACTTCCAGCTCATCCGATGCCGCAGGCGCTTTCGGAGGTTCTTTGATTTCAGGAGCTTCCGCCGGAGCAGGAGCCGCCTCTTCCGTTTTGGTTTCTTCGACCGCGGGCACATCAGCTGTTGCTTCTGCCGCGTTGTTCTTTATTTCATCTGCCATAGTCATTTCTTATATTCCTAAATTACACACTCTTTTTGTCGCGCATCTGACCAAGCACGACTGCCATTCCCTGTATGGGCGAGTTGAGTATGTTGACGAACATGCCGCGCAGAACGGGCATGGACGGAATCGTCGCAATCGCTTTCATGTGGGCGGCATCAAGGTACTTCCCCTCAAACACACCACCCAGAATGGAAAGACCCTCGTGCTTTTTGCCAAACTCATGCACACCGCGCGCCGCAGCTGTTGCATCGTCATTGCTCCACGCAACGGCAACTTCACCTTCAAGGTTCGGGAGTTCTCCCGCATATCCTTTTTCGGCGAGTGCTCGCTTCAGAAGCGTTTTCTTCGCAACGTAGTACCCGACGCCCTCACCTTTCAACTGACGGCGCATTGCCGAAGTATCGGCAACGGAAATCTTGTTGAAGCGGACGAAAACGACAGACACCGCGTCTTTGAGCGCATCAGCGGCTTTTGCAACAATGTCTTGTTTTTTTGCTTTGGTAATCGCCATATTTTTGTTGTGTATCGGAAAAAGCAAAAGTCCCGTTAAGGGACCTTTGCGAGGAGACAGATGAGCGAGAACCTTTCGGTTCTCGTCGTCCCTCGGCAAGATTCACGCGCCATTCCATCTCAGCTTACGCCTCGGTTCCTGGGCCACTTGCTGTCTTTGGTCCGTACAGGCACTACCTTACCTTACCGGCCCCGCTTCTGCAAGGATTAGTTACTTAAGAAACGCGAGGCTACTGAGTATTTTCTCAAAAACTTCTTGTTGTCTCATTTGACCCGATATATGAATCCAAAACGAATTATCTATCAACACATAATAATTTCTGGCAGCGCCGCCAATACCTTCGTTTGTATCAGTAGTTAGTGCCACCTTCCCATTCAACTCGATCTCGGTGATGACTGCGCCTCTATCGCGCATTTTTGTGTGTGCGTCCTCTATCCATTGTTTTGGGGTTATGTTTATGAACACCGCCTCAGGACTGCTGTTGTCGCGAGGCTCAATGGCCATGTTAAATAAACTCACTGCACTATAGAATGCAGGGATGCGAATGATCCAATCATTCGGATAGTTAAATTCAAATCCAAACTCTTCGTTTCTGTACGTTTGATATCCAGCTGGAGGTACAGGAGCGGCTTCTGTGGGTGACTCCGTAGTTTTGAGGGGCGGTTCGGAGACAGGCGATGCAAACTCGACATCTCTAAGAAACCACCACCCTGCTCCGATACATACTGCGATGAACAAAGCCATGGCAAAAAATACAGTTCTTTTCATGTGCTAGTGCACGATATGTACAGAATCCTCACCTCGTATACGCTCTCCATTTTCAAGTTCCGCAGTAAGTTCCGCCTTGGTTTGCGAAGTGGTAAGTGCAAGAGCTTGCGTATCAAAGTGCGCAACAAGGTCCGTGAATCCGTCGCCGTTTACATCTTCATATCCCGCCTGCATTTTTTCCTTCCCTTTGGTTCGGATAGAAGCGTCCGCAAGGCTCGTACTATGCTTTCTGCTTTGTAGCGCGTAGCAAATCGGCATAGTGTTCGTCGTCTTCCCACTCCCTTACCTTCTTTTCAGGATAGGTGAAATCAATATTATTCTTTGCGACGACGTAAACATGCGGTGCCGCAAGTCCAGTTGCAAAAGTGTCTAGGAGTGCATTGTCAATAAAAAATGAACGTGCAGACAATACCTTCCACCCTGCCCGAGCAACCGTGAGTTGGAGCGTTTTTGCCGTAAAAAAGTTTATGTGGTTACTTGCGAGCGAACCGCGAAATTTCTTTAAGCGCATAAGGAATGGTGCCCAAGGAACCACTGGCACACCCAAGATAAGAAGTGTGTCTTTATGCGCGTGCTTCCGTAGCTCCATAAGAAAATGGTGTGGTGAAAGTAAGTGCTCAAAGAGATTATTTGCCCAAATCGCATCA
>JAKEFE010000031.1 GCA_022616215.1 Candidatus Parcubacteria bacterium
AACCAACAACGAGCGTGAAGAAAATAAGAAGCGCACCGGGATTTCCCCCAGTGCCGCTAAGAGTGGTAAGCAAGTCCTCATCTGGTCCGATGAAGCTCCCGCGCACCCCATCAAGGATTTTGAGACTTATCAATATCAGCAGGACGAATACTGGAGCGAATATGATGTTTTGTATAAATGCGTCCCACCACTTGTCTGACCATTTCTGCAGTTGCGGCACTGCCATACCGGCAAGCCCGACGGGCGACGTTACCAAAAGAAACATGAGGGTGATAGCCCGAGAAATGAATATGATGGCACCAGCCGCAAGCACCCCTATCGTTGCTATTACTAGTGCAAGTGCCCCGCCCACTACTACAAGCGCCAAGAGCCCGTTATTTGATTCCCGAATTCGCTTGAGCCCGTCACTATCCTCAGTCATTAAATCCGTCACACCCGCGGCCGCGAATATGTGCGCAGCGATTCCTTTGTTTTCGCACTCTTCAGCGTTTTGCGGGTTGCGGCAATCAACGCTGGCTGCCTGATTGTAGAAGGTAGACCCTATCGCGTTTGAAACATCCACCATTGCTTCTGCGATGAACAAGCTGAAGTTCAGGAGCACTGCAAAGATGATGAGGGTGGGGAGCGCTTTACCGACACTGAAGTTGTTTATCTGGAGAATGGTCTGTATACCGATGTAAAGGAATCCGAACAAAAGCAGAATGTTTGCGAAATCGCGAAGAATGCCCCAGGCAAGAAGCATGCCTTCGGAGTTTGCGAAGTAATAGGAGAATTGAAAGACCGTGGTGAGCATCACCCAGTTAAAGAGCCCGCCGACCCAACCAAGGATTACGTTAAAAAACTGCAGGAACAGGAGAAAGATGCTCGCTATGACTTTACCGCCGATGTTGACAAGACACTTTCCAAGATCTCCTCCATCGAAAAGATTACATCCATCCCCTTCTGCATATGCGGTGGAGTGCAACGCGAACAAGCCGACAAACACCACAACAAATACAAAAACACTTCTCAAGACCATCGGCGAAGAGAGGGAGGCAAGGAGTATGCGTAATTTACGTACCAGTTCTGTCATGGGCTAGAAGACACATAAACGTTCTATAGTGCTGTTGAGACGCATAAGAAGTGAAGGGGGGTTGAGCTGGTCGTTGTTTTGCACATTTGTCCCAGAGGTCGCTATTTCAATCGGGCTTGGAAGGATTGGAGGGTTTTCTCTCTGGAGTGCTTCGTACGCGGCAGTTCCCTCTCGTATTCGGCCGGTTTGGTCAGGCCCGGGAGGTGCTGAAAGGTCTTCCAAAATGTCATTCAGGCGCGCAATCGCGACCGCAGCTTTTGCGATGGCGGCATTAGCGTCTTCAAGCGCCTGTCGTGCTTCCTCTGCTTCTTCAGAGGTTCTGTTGCCACAAAGCTCCACCGCACGTTCCGCTGCATCTTTAATTATCTGCCAGTTACTTTGATACTGTTTTATTTGGTCAATTTGCCCGCTGATAATTGAGATGGAGCGACTACTGCCGGAGAGTCCTCCTGCTTGGGATGGGTCGGTGGCTTCGTCAACCGGTGAGCGCCCCCCGCCTCCCGAAGAACTTGAAAGTCCGGAAAACCCCGCTCCGCCGAGCATTTTATTTACAAGACCCTGAAAGATGGCACCAATCATTTCATCTATCTCGTCCGCGCTCACCATCGCATCAATATCTGAACCGAGCGCTTTCTCTATTCGGTCATGGATAAAGGAACCAGGCGTACGTACTGTCTGCCCCGGTTCGCAACCGCGCGCGGGCGGTTGGAGACTCACTGGCTCTCCTTCTGCCGGCGGCGGCGGATCCCCGCACCACGAGAGAATGCCGCGACTCCAGTTGAGCTGTATGGTGCGTTCGCCAAGAGCACGGCTGATGCGATCTTCAAGTTCGCGACGCGCTTCTTCGTAGGATCCTATAGGATTGTTTTGTGGATTTATCCATGTGTGTATCCATGCGCGTATGCCACCTCTGTTGATATCCCCGCGCAAGAAAGCATCCGGATTGTCGGAATATTGGTCAAGTGTGTATTGGTTCCTCAAAAAGAAAGAAGCGTCTGAAGTGAGTCTTCGATAGTTCATACGAAGGTCCCGTATAAGAGCATCGCGGAATGGTGTATTTATGTAACCGCTTATGCCAAGTTCATTGAAAAATTCATCCGCAATTGCATCTCCGAGTGCTCTGAAATTCCCGCGAAGGTCATCAACAAATGCCGGGGATCCTTGGAATCCACTGTTTGCCCAGTTGATGACGCTTCGCATCATAGACTGAATGGCCGTGCGTGCGGCAATGGTGACCAAAGGATCAAGGATGTATTCTTTGATACTTATGTCTCCATCAAAGATCGCGGAAAGAGTATTTTGTATGACGTTTGCGGCATCAAAAACGGCCCACTGGGCGTGAGCGGTGCGCGGATAGCCCGCACTCCCCAATACCATCACTAATGCAACGATGATTGCGACAAGTTTGTTTCCTGCTTTGTGCGAAGTTTGTTTCATAACCAATTATCTGTTCGCGTTCCCTTCTGTAGCCGTTTGCATAAGAAGATAAAACAAGTATCCGGGCTCACCAGAAGCAATGACTACTCCCACATTAGTAAACACTCCGTGCATTCCTGAGAATGCGTCTGCCATTTCGTAGGCCGCCGCCTCATAACCCCCAAGCCCCACAAGCCCCCGCATGGGGTCTTCATTAAACAACGCCATATCACTCACCACCTCACCCATGCGGTGGAGCGTATTTGCAAGTTTAAGGTGCGACAGAGACGCTTCAGAGGGCACCGGCACACGGATATACGCTTCAGCCAACCTCTGATAGGTGTCTCCTATCGCCCTCACTTTTTGAAGTGCAGACGCGTCGCTTCTATAAAGTGCATCAGCGAAATATTCAATTTCACTTTTGACCACACCACTTTGGCCACTCGTTTCCCCGACTGCCTCTACCTGCGAGGCGTACGTAAGAAGCGCCGCTTCTCCTCCAGGCACAACGGAGAGATCTCCGGTACCGTAACGCGGCTCCGCAACGTCAACGGAGTACAGCTCTTCTATGGAGCTTTCCACGAATGTGAGGAGCTCTTCTTCAGTAGGAGGTCCGAGCGTTTGGTTTACAAGATACGATTCAAAGAGCTGACGTCCGAAACGCTCGGTCAGGGTTCCCTCCTCTACCGGAATACCCGGAATTTCTTCGTCAAGCGGGAGTGCCTCCTGATCGGAAACGAATTTCGGCTTTACTTTTCCGCTATCTACGGCTTCTTTGTCGGTCAGAGCAGGGTCAAGAGAGTTTGGATTTGCGAGGTCTGAACCATAGAGCTTCTCCTGCCAGTCAAAAAGACCATCGGCATCAGTGTCCTGCTTTGCGTATGCTTTCAAAAGCTCCTGCGTCGCCCCCGCGCTTACGATTTCAGGACCTCGCGGCGCGGAGAAATAGAACGCAGCGGCGACAAGACCGCCTGAAATAATGAGCGAGAGTATTGTGGAAACGATACGAGGAGATACCACCATAACCCGTATTCAAATGGTAGCACGAGGAGTGTGAGCGCCCCCCTTGTCTGTGCATTAGTGTTTAGAGGTATGCGGCAAGTCTTTGCCAGTCGGGAAGCAACACGTCTTCAGCGCGCACTTTCTCGCTCATCTGCGCACGGACAAACGCATCGTTCACCTTATGAGGAGGCGCGATAGCTTCAAGATTGCGCACAAGAAGTTTTCTTTTGTGTGCAAATCCTGCCCGCACAATGTCAAAAAAGCGCTCCTCTGCTTTTTGTGAAGGAAAGGCATCCGTTCTAATGTGTGAGACGGTCAATACGGCCGAATCAACGCCTGGAGCGGGCTTGAACGCGCCCTTTGGCACCGTAAATTGGTATTTCGGAACTCCGAACACCTTCACAGACAGGGACAGCACGCTCTCTTTTTTTGAGCGTGCGATGCGCTCCGCAACTTCTTTTTGCACCAGAAGAGTCATTGATTCCGGTTTGTGTGCGGTCGTAAGGAACTGCCGAATAATGTCGCCGGTAATGTAATACGGAATGTTGGCGACGAGTTTGTAGGAACCGGAAATAATGGTCGGGTCAAATGTGCGAATGTCTCCTGAAATAATACGCAGACATCCGGATGCGATCTGTGGAGCAAAGGTTTCTTCAAGTAAAGGCACAAGCTCTGTATCTGCCTCAACCGCGATGACCTTTTTTGCGCGAGCCATAAGCGCGCGGGTCAAGATTCCTGTCCCCGGCCCTATTTCAAGCACGGTGTCGGCGGCAGATACTCCGGCGACTTCTACGATGCGCTCAGTAATCTGTGGATGCATCAGAAAATGTTGACCGAGTGATTTTTTTGCACGCATATGCGGCATGCTAGCACGACGCTATACTGCTTTCATGCTTTCCCGCCTGATAAGAAGCATTGAGCGCACCCCGCTTACGCTCACCGGTTTTATTGCTACCTTTAGCGCAATTGTGTTCATACGGTGCGCGCTTGAAGCGCTCTCAAGTCCTACGTCAAGCGGGTTCCCCTCCATTGATCCTCAAACGCTTGTTCATTACGGCAGTTTTTATCTTGCCGCGTACTTTGCCTTTGCACTCGTCATCGGTTTTTTCACAAAAAACTATGAGCAGTCGGCAAAAATGCTGCTGTTTGCCTTCCCCATTATCTGGGTGCCTCCGCTTATAGACCTCTTCTTTCACGGAGCGTTGGGGAGCACGATGACGTATCTCTTTCATGCACCGCCGCTCCTTTTCCGTGATTTCTTTACGTTCTTTGGCCCTTTTGAGAAGGCGGGCATCACCCTTGGTATCCGGCTTGAAATAGCGGCGGCGCTTATAGGGGTTGCGCTCTATGTGTGGCGTACCACACGCAGTGTGGCACGAACGATTCTTGCGGCAATCTCTTTCTACGCCGTTTCATTCCTCCTCGTCGCTCTCCCTTCGCTTATCTTTCTTGTTTCAGGAGGAATAGGACTTTCATCTCTCCCCTTCTTTGTTGAGGCCATACAGTCATCGGGCCTTGTCGCAAACGCTCTTCCCGGCACGGCAGTTCCATCGTCGGACGTTGTTTTTCTTGAAACCGGCTTCAATAAACTCATGTCGTTGGTATTCGTGCCGGTCATTACCGCACTTGGTGTGTTGCTTGCCTACACCGTTCGCCCTACGCACGTTCTCGCTCATCTAAAAAATTCCCGCGCCACTCGTTTTTTCTCGTATACCTTCTTTATTATTTCTGGAATATTGTTTGCCCTTCCGTACGGGTTTACCGCATCGTGGCCTGATGTGCTTGGCATCGTGTCGCTCCTTATCGCGCTCTACGGGGCATGGATGGTTGCCGTCTGCACAAATGATCTCGTTGATACCGACATTGATGCGCTCTCAAACAAAAACCGCCCGCTTATTAAAGGCACGCTCTCTCACGAAGATATGCGAGGAGCCGCGTGGCTGTTTTTTGCTCTACTTCTTTTTGCCGCGTGGAGCGCCGGATATTATCCGCTCTTTTTTATACTGCTCTTTACCGCGCTCTATTTCATCTATTCTGTTCCCCCGCTTCGTTTAAAACGTATTCCGGTACTCTCGTCGCTTCTCATTGGAGGCGCTGGTGCCGCAGTAACACTTGCCGGATTTACCTTCGCCTCTCCCGACAAAACGGTTGAAGCGTATCCGCTCACCTTTGTTCTTGGTGTATTCATATGTTTTGCTCTTGTTGCAAATATCCGGGACCTCAAAGACATTGAAGGAGACGAAGCGGCGGGAATTCCTACACTGGCAACACTTCTCAAAAAATGGTTCGGTAGGGAGAACGCCTTCCGCATCATCGGAGCACTCGCGGCTCTTGCGTTTTTCATTTCTCCGTTATTTGTGAGCGTGCCTCTTCTTCCCTTTGCGGCCGTTATCGCGGGCGTGCTTTCCTACGCGGCGATTGTTTCAAAACCCTACAACGAACGGTTCATTGCGCTCGTTGCCTTTGTGTATCTTTTTGCCGCGGGTCTTCTCTACCTATGTGTGCAATAACCTACGCTTCTATACTGTCTTCCTCTTCGTGGTGTTGATACGTGATAAGCGACGCATCAATATCGCTTATAAATTGCGATGGTTCCTGCAGGAAGTCGGTGCCGTAGATGCGGCGTACGCGCGCAAGCGTCAGATACAGCCGCGACTTTGCACGCGTTACGGCCACATAAAAAAGCCGCCGCTCCTCTTCTTCATCTCGCTCTTCTCCGTCGCCCATGCCTTCGTGCGGGAAAAGCCCTTCCTCAAGTCCTGCAACGAACACGGTCCCAAATTCAAGGCCTTTTGCGGCATGCACGGTCATGAGCGTTACGCCTTTTCGCTCTTTCTTTCGATCCATTTCATCTTGATCTGACGCAAGGGCAACGTCGGCAAGAAACGCAGCAATCCCCTCTTCTCCAACAAGCGCATCGTGACGGCTTGCAAGCGTTGCAAGCTCCTGTGCGTTTTGGAGTCTTTCCGCATCATCCTCGCCGCCTTTCTCGTAGGTAGCTTTCATGCCACTGTGTTCAATAACAAGCCGAACGAATTCCGACGGATGCACTGATGGCGCGGCGGTATGAAGGTCGCACATTATTTTTTCAAACGCTTCAACTTTTGCGCGCTCCCCCGCCTTAAGGTCTTCGCGTTTTCCCGCAGCAAGTTTTCCGAGCGTTACTTTTCCAATACCGCGAGACGGAAACTGTACGGCGCGCATCCGATCAGCCTCACGCGACGGGTCAAGAGCAAGCCGTATCCATGCAATCACGTCTTTCACTTCTTTTCGGTCGTAAAACTGGGTGCCCAAAAGTCGGTACGCAACACCTGCTGTAAGAAAAGCTTCTTCAAGCGCACGTGATTGGAAGTTTGTTCGGTACAGCACAGCGATGTCCTCAGGCGGCATTCCGTTTCGTATGAGGCGTTGAGACTCCTGCGCGATAAACTGCGCTTCCCGGTCTCCGGTCTGTGCCATATGTACGTGAATGGTTTCTCCCTGTGCGTTTTCTGTTACGGAACGCTTCTCCTTTCGGTTTTTGTTTTTCTCTATGATTTGGTTTGCTGCGTCAACAATGTTTTTTGATGAGCGGTAGTTGTGTTCTAGCACGATTGTTTTCGCTTCGGGATAGACGCGATCGAACTCAAGCAAGTTATCAATCGTTGCGCCTCTCCACGTGTAAATGGTTTGGTCTATATCGCCGACGACGAACACATTTTTTCGCGCACCAGCAAGCAAGTTGGTGAGTCGTCCTTGAAGGTCGTTAGTATCTTGATACTCGTCTATGTGAATGAAGTGAAAACGATCTTCCACTAAACGCCGCACCTCCTCATGTTCCTCCAACAATTTCACCGGAAGATGGATGAGGTCATCAAAATCAAGCGCTTTTTCATCGCGCAACGTTTTTTCATACACATCCCACGCATCAGCCGTAATGCGGGAGCGAAAACTTTCGTGCCCGTGTCGTTCACGGAATTCCGCAAGCGTCTGTCCCTCCCCTTTTGCTTTTGAAATACGCGACAGTATGGCGCGCGGTGGCACTTCTTTCGGATCCATGTCGAGTGATTTGAGCGCGGCCTTTACCGCGCGTTCAGAATCATCGCGGTCAAAGATTGAAAAGTGTCTTGGTGTGCCAAGCATCCTGCCATACGTCTCAAGCAATTCCCGTCCGAGCCCATGAAAGGTTGCAATGAAAGGCACTGACCCCTTCCTCCAAACGGCAACTTCCTGCCCGAGGGAAGCGGAGAGCCGCTCCCGCATTTCACGGGCGGCCTTGTTAGTAAAGGTAACGGCCAGGATCCTCTCCGGTGCCACCCCTTGGCGTATTAAATGGTATATCCGGGTGGTCAGCACACGGGTTTTGCCGCTGCCGGCGCCCGCCAAAACCGAAACTGGCCCCTCCGTCAGAAGAACGGCTTCTTTTTGTCGTTCGTTAAGCCCATCAAGATAATTCACTAGAGCATCATAACGTGCACGCAGAGAAGTTTCATAAAATGGCTTATTTCAAGGACAAAAGGCGTTGTCCACCTGTGTACAAAAGGGTCATTGACCCTCACCCATGCCGCGCTATACTCGTGGGGTTGGCAGATTTGGGAATATGCAAGAAATGGCTTATGTAAGCCATTTTTGTACTTGAAAGATACGCGGGACATCCTCACACACCTATCATTGAACCACGGCAGAATTCCGAATCTTCGGTTTCAAGGGAGAATCGGAATACATATTGGATAGTGTTGGCGATCTCTGTCGCCTCGCTTGCCGCATCGGTTGTTTTTGCTGGCTTTCCCATTGCCGTGGACGCGTTTTGGCCTTTTACCAAAACAAAAGCGGCTGACGAAGAACCGCCTGTACTCCACGATCCCGAAGTGGACTACCTTGATCCGGCCACGCATCCAGACCCCAATCCCTCCAAAGGAGGTCTTGCCATCGCCACGACCGAGGGCTCGGCCCTTATCCCAAGCGGGGGACCGGTGGACGCACTTCCTCCTTCGGTGACAGGCAGAAGTAGCGCCGGAAGCATTCTTTTGTATGAAATTCGTGAAGGCGACAATCTGTCGGTCATTGCAGATGCCTTCGGAGTTACCGTCAACACCATTTTGTGGGCAAACGAAATAGAAGACCCCGCTACCATCCAGCCGGGCGATGTACTCCTCATCCTCCCCGTTACCGGACTTCAGCACAAAGTGGCGAAGGGAGAAACGCTTGAGACCATTGCGAAAAAATACGAGGCCGACGCGGGCGAAATCGCGCTCTTTAACGGCCTAGACGCGGGAAGCGACCTTGCGGTGGGCTCCGAAATAATCATCCCGGGCGGAGACCTTCCGACCGAGGCGGTGGCACACTCCTCCTCTGCTCCGTCAGGATCTGGTTCGGCAGCCGCGTCCGTGCCGGCAGTTTCTTCCGGCGGGTATTTTGCAAACCCCGTTCCCGGCGCGCCCATCACGCAAGGACTTCACGGCTATAACGGCATTGATTTTGGCGCGTCCTGCGGAGTGCCGGTGTATGCCGCTGCAGACGGCCCGGTCTTGGTCGCAAAATCCGGAGGCGGATACAACGGTGGGTACGGAAATTATATCGCCATCGCACACACCCTCGAGACGAACAACGATGCGCAAACGCTCTACGCCCACCTTTCAAGCGTGAACGTCTCGGTTGGAGAAGTCGTTTCAAAAGGAGACCGCATCGGCAGTATCGGCAACACCGGGAGAACCTACGGCGCGTCCGGTTGCCACCTCCACTTTGAAGTTCGTGGCGGATTTAGAAATCCTTTTGCGAGATAGCAATCGTTTTTCCGTTGCTTGTAAACGTTACGGGTCCCTTTCCCATCGTAGTAAGAAGTGCGGCTCCCGCTTTTTGTATTCTGTCGGTTACGTCTTTGTGCGGATGGCCGTACGCATTGTCTTTCCCCGCGGACACCACTACAAATTCCGGCAAAACATAGGCAAGAAAATGCTCGCTGGTTGAGGTGCGCGAGCCGTGGTGCCCCGCTTTGAGCACGTCGCTTTTAAGTTCCTCTCCGTCAAGCGCCACGAGCCATTCTTCTATATCGTCGGGTGCGTCTCCCGTGAGAAGAAATGATGTGTCGCCGTACACCAGACGCATCACCACCGAGCCGGAGTTCGTTTCTATGCCGCTTGCCGCTCGGTCAGGAAACAGGATGTCAATATACGCACCGCCGCCTATGGCCATGCGCTCTCCGCGTCTGGCATCTCTCCTCTTTATATTCGTCTCTTCCTCTAGGGCTTCGGCAAGCGCACGCGCTTGGTTTGTGTCGTTTTCGATGTTTGAAGATACATAGGTATGTACTGCATATCGTTCAAGCACTGCGGGGAACCCTCCGATGTGGTCCGCATCCGGATGCGTCTCTACTACAAGTGTAAGCGAACGATTAAGCGGCCCCATGTGTTTTTGAAGTTCGCGAAGCACCGAACGGTCGCGTCCGCCATCCACGAGCACTTCTGTTCCCGTCGGACTTTTGATGTATATGGCGTCCCCTTGCCCCACATCAAGGAATGAAACGACAAGAAGCTCGTCCTTCGGATAGAACATAAGGACAGCAACCGTGAGATTGAGGAGTATGAGCGCTCCGAGCACGAATATACGGATGTTTACTGCCATGGCAAAAGTGTATACTGTTCTCAATGACCTACACTGCACGTACGTTTGAAATACCAGAATTAAAAGGAATATCTCAAAAACAAGTAGAGGTGCACCTCGCGTTGTACGAGGGATATGTGAAGCATGTGAATCTTCTCATGGAAACTATCGGGAACTATCAGAAAACGGACGATGAGGGCGGGAAATTCGCAATCGCGGAAATGCGCCGGCGACTCGGATTTGAGTTTGACGGCATGCGCATGCATGAATATTACTTTGAACAATTTGAGGGCGGCGCACAGGCGATGGACAAAGAGTCAGCGCTTGCCGGCCTTGCGCAGGAAAAATATGGAGGACGTGCTGAATTGGTTACGCACATAAAACAGGTGGCAGGCACGCGTGGCATCGGATGGGTGGTTCTCTATCACGACCCGGCCGCAGGGACGCTTCACACGGCTTTTGTGAATGATCACGAAATAGGACAGCTTGCCGGTCTTCCCATTCTTCTTGCGCTTGATGTGTGGGAGCATGCGTACATGGTTGACCGCGTGCCGAAAGAAAAGATGTCGTATGTGGACGCGTTTTTTGATAATCTCAACTGGGGTGTTGTTGAGAAACGGGCTTTAGAGTCCGCACCATAGCGCGACGTACAAACCATCCTACTAGGACGTACGCGATAAGCACGAACACAAACGGAAACGCGGGAAGAGAGAGTGCGGAGAACGGCACGCGCGAAGCAGTTTCTACGACAAGCGTGATAAAGGAAAGCACGCCATAGGCAGGGAGCGCGAGTACGGGCGCGGCAAACGGAACAAGCAATCCTGCAAGACCGGCAAGCGCGGAGAGAAGCATGGCAAGTGGAATGATTGGAAGCACCATGAAGTTTGCGGGAAGTGCAACAAGCGAGAATAGACCATTTTGATACAGAAGGAGCGGCAACACGGCAGTTTGTGCCGCAACCGTTGCGGATGCGATTTCACGCAAAAAGGAGTTTTTCACGAAGGCAAACCACCGTTCAACTATCGGCGTTCCGAAAATGAGTCCGAGCGTGGCGACAAATGAAAGCTGGAACCCCGGGTCATACGCAAGCGTGAGCGGACTCCACACCACCATGAGCAGACCGGCAATAACGAGTGCCCGAAACGCTTCATAGGTTTTGCCCGTTGCCCGTCCGTAAAGGGCAAAACCTGCCATAAGTCCGGCGCGGATACTTGCGGGTCCTGCGCCTGCCGCCAAAACGAATGCGCCAATGGTGAGTGCCGCGGCGCTTGCCGCAAAACGTTTTGAAAGAAATCCAAACAGACGAAGCACGAAATCTGCAACAATCATCACGTTGTAACCGGACAGCACGACCACATGGATAAGCCCAGAACGAATGAAATCCGCAAGCAACTCTTCGCCAAGACCTTGTTTGCCACCGAGGATGAGTCCTGCGGCAAGAGATGCCTGCGGTTCTGGGAGAGCCACCCCTAGCGCATCAATGCCAGTGAATTTGAAATCAGAAAGTGCTCCACGGATATGGGTCAGTATCCCCTCGCGCCGAGCGATAACCTCAATCGTTGCGTTTTGCATGACCGAGAAAATTCCATCCTTTGCCAGAAACGTGTCATAACGAAACGTGCGGCCGTTGTCAGTGTCAAACGGTTCCGGTACTTGAAGAGTTCCGGAGAAGCGTATGCGTTCTCCGTAGGAAACGTGAGGAAAGAGTTGTGTGACGACGAGTATGTTCGTGTGCGCTCCCTCTTTTTCTACTTTGACCGTGAGCCGCTGGTGCTCCTCGCGAAGGTCAGGGTCGGCAACGATAACGCCTTCTAATGTGGTGCGGGTTTCAATGAGCGGGACAAAGGTGTCTTGAAGCGCTGATGGTTGGAGTAACACACGCACACCACCGAGCACCGCCGCGAGCATGAAAATGCTCGCGGCGGTAAACACGGCGCTCTTCTTCCGCACACGAAAGAAAAGAAACACAATGCCCAGTAAGAAAATGAATACGACAACACTCCACCCGAACTCAAAAAGAGAAAATGCGAGTACGCCAAGCGCAAAACCGATAACCGAAACAAGAAGCAACCGATTCATTCTGGAAGTATAAAACCAACGCCATCTCCCCTAATACTGGAAGGAGATGGCGTCAGAGGACTATTCCTGGAGAACACTGTGTGCAACCATGCACACTAATCCTCCAAGAGTTAGCACATAAAGGGCGCAAGTGAGGAACAGCATCTTTGCTCCATGGGTTAGTCCCCTTACGTCTTCTTATATCCCTAGCCCGTTCCTTTGTCCATCGCGTTGTTTGCGAGTTCGTCTGC
>JAKEFE010000032.1 GCA_022616215.1 Candidatus Parcubacteria bacterium
GAGCTCATGCTCCCGTCCGTCTTCTGGGCTGAATTTTGTAAAAAGGTGCGCACAAGCACTATTTCGGTTCCCATTCTCATCCTTTCCTCCCGTTCTGAAACCGAGCAAAAAGTTGATTTGCTGGTGGCCGGCGCGGATGACTATATGGTTAAACCATTTTCATTTAACGAACTGCTCGCCCGCATACAGGCACTACTTCGCCGCCCAGCCAAAACACTGCCGAACGTCCTTGTGTATCAAGATATAGAGCTAGACCCTGCTTCCCATACAGTGAGGCAAAGCGGCAGGGAAGTCTCACTTACGCTAAAAGAATTTCGTCTCCTTGAATATTTCTTGCAACATCCTGGCCGGGTGATTAACAGGGAAGACTTACTCGCACATCTTTGGGATTTTAATTACGAAGCATTCAGTAATGTCGTTGATGTGCACGTTAAGAATTTGCGACGCAAGCTTGATAGAGAGAATGTCCCGAGCATGCTTGAGACGGTGCGGGGTATCGGCTATCGGCTTCGAACTTAGCGTAATACGTTATCCACAGTACTTCATCTCTCTTTCATCTCGTTGTACTACAATGGCCGTTCTACGTACGCGACATGCGTGCGTAAAAGGTTTCTCACAGTTCTTTGTGGTGTTCCCGTATAGGAGCGCCAGACTCGGGTTATGCACGACGGCCGCCTTCGGGTGGCCGTCGTGCGTTCTCACTTCCCTTTCTTGCAATCTCGTGCAGCCGAGAGAAACGCGCTAAAGAGCGGGTGCGGAGCAAGTGGTCTGGCTTGCAACTCCGGATGAAACTGCGTTCCAAGGAAAAACGGGTGCACTTCCTTTGGGAGTTCCGCAATTTCCATCAAAACACCGTCCGGCGATGTGCCTGAAAACACGACGCCTGCCTTCTCAAGCGTTTCAATGTATTCGGGATTGACTTCGTAACGGTGCCGGTGTCGTTCCTCAACAGAATCCTTTCCATATGCCTTCTGCGCGATGGTTCCCTTCACTAATTCCGCTTTGTAAACGCCAAGTCGCATGGTGCCGCCGTAATTCCCCTTCGCAATCACGTCCTTTTGCTCCGGCATCACATCAATAATGGGATGCGAGCACGCAGGGTTTATTTCAACCGTGTGTGCTCCTTCAAGGCCGACTTTGTGGCGGGCTATTTCAATCATCGCCAACTGCATGCCGTAGCAAAGACCAAAGTACGGGATGCTGTTCTCGCGTGCATAGCGGATAGCGTTTATTTTCCCTTCTATGCCCGTCTCTCCAAATCCGCCGGGCACTAAAATACCGTCATATGTTCCGAGCGCCTCAAGCCCGTCTCCATTTTGAAAATCCTTCGCATTTATCCAGTCAATAACTGGCTTCACACCAGCCTCGGCTCCTGAAAACTTTAGAGCTTCAATAACGGAAAGATATGCGTCTGAAAGGAGGTAGTCGCCCGTACCAAAGTACTTCCCGACAATGCCAATAGAAACGGTAGGTTCGATTACCTTCAGACGTTTTACAAACTCGCTCCATTTGCTCAAATCCGCAGGCTGTGTGTTTTGCAAACCAAGTGTTTCAAGAATCTGTTCGCCAAATTTATCCTGCTCAAAATTGAGCGGGACATCATAGATACTTTCAACATCAGGAGCGGAGATAATACGTTCTTCTGGTACGTTACAGAACAGCCCGAGTTTTTCCTTGCGCTTGCTATCAAGCGGTCGTTCAGCACGCGCGACGATAAAGTCGGGATGAATGCCGGTTCCATTTAATGTCCGTACCGCATACTGCGTTGGTTTTGTTTTCATCTCTCCTATCTTTGAAGGGATTGGCAGATAGCTCACTATGACCGTAATCACGTCTTGGGGCTGCTTGAGTTTCAACATGCGTATTGCCTCAAGGAAAAGAATGTTCTGGTATTCTCCAACCGTTCCTCCCACCTCAATGATAGCCACATCCGCCGCGCTCTCTTCTGCCGCTTTCTTTATGCGGTCAATTACTTCAAGGGGAATGTGGGGCACCACCTCAACGCACCTGCCTTTGTATTCAAGGTTGCGCTCTCGGGTGATGACGCTCTGGTACACACGTCCGGTTGTCATGTAGTTAGCACGGGTAAGATCTTCCCCTAGGAAACGTTCGTAATTGCCCATGTCCTGATCAGTCTCGTCTCCGTCTTTGAGCACGAACACTTCTCCGTGCTCTGTCGGGTTCATGGTCCCAGCGTCCACATTGATGTAGGGATCAATCTTGAGAGCCGTTACCTTGAAGCCACGCGCCTTAAGAATGGTTCCGATAGAAGAGGTCGCGACGCCCTTTCCGACGCCGCTCATGACTCCTCCTATGACAAATATGTACTTATGTCCTTCCTTCTCCATGACTATATGCGGAGATATCTGCGCACCGCAAAATAGCTTGCAATGCCGCCAAGCAAAAAGCCCGCACCAACAAGAATGACAAAGAACAGCGCAAAGTGATTCGTGTAATAATTAAACAGATTGAAGCCGCCAAGCCATGCCGCCGTTGCGCTGCTGGCATAAAATGCAACCGGATAGAACAAGGCCAGTACGATAAAGGCGGCAAGCACACCTGCGATAATTCCCGCAACGACAAATGGGCCGCGAATAAAGGTGTTGGACGCTCCCATGAGCCGCATGATGGCGATTTCATCGCGCGCCGTGTAGATGGCAAGGCGCACCGTGGCAAAGGCAATGACAGTAGAAGCGAGCGCAAAGAGAAGCACGATGAGAGCGCCGGCGCGCTCGGTGGCATCTATCGCTTGCGTCAGACGGTCAATGACTACTTTATTTTGGAAATAATTCACACGCTCAATCAGCGTCGCACCGTCTACGGCAGTGGGCGGTTCGTTCGTGAGGAACTCAACGATGGAAGCGTAGTCCGAAGGATCCTCGGCTTTTATGGAAAGAGAGGCGCCAAGCGGGTTGTCTCCGAGTTCTTCAAGTGCCTGAAGGGTGAGTTGGTCTTCTTTGTGTCGTTCTCGAAATGCCTGCAGGGCCTCTTCGCGGGACGTATAGGTAACGCGCTCCACTTCCGGAATTTCCGCAAGACGGCGCTGAAACGCGACAATCTCGCTTTCCGGCGCCGTGGTAACGAAATACACATTCACATCAACTTTGTCTTTGATGCTCGCGAGGGTGTGCGAAAGAATTGCCGAAAGGAAAATGAGGAGTCCGACGATGGCGAGCGTTACCGTCATGATGAGGACCGTTGCAAAAGACACAGAGCCACTTCGCCAGAAAGAGCGGGCGCCATTCACGAATATTCGGCGAAATTGGGTGGTGAAACTCATCCCGTTAGAAGTTTACCTCATAAAGCGTCTTCCCTCCCGGCGGAGCCGCAAGGCGAGCTCGCCTAGAAGCGAACAGTGCTGTACGAACACACGCTGAACTTCTAACGGGACTCATAGAATATAGTGCCCGCGCGGGTCATCCCGCACCACGCGACCTTTCTCCATGGTGATGACGCGTTTGCCCATGGCGTCCACCACGCCTTTGTTATGCGTCGTGATGATGACGGTGGTGCCAAGCTCGTTAATCTTTTTCAAGATCTCAATGACTTCAAACGTGTTGACGGGGTCAAGGTTTCCGGTCGGCTCGTCCGCGACGATAACGTCGGGCTGATTAATGATGGCACGGCCTATGGCAACGCGCTGTTGTTCGCCGCCTGAAAGTTGGTGCGGGAAATGCTGTGCTTTGTCCCCGAGGTCCACCAGGTCAAGAATGTAGGGTACGTCAGAAGCAATTTCATCGTCCCCTTTACCGATGGCTTCCATGGCAAATGAGATGTTTTCATATGCGGTGCGGTTGGGAATGAGACGAAAGTCCTGAAATACCGTGCCGAGTTTTCTGCGGTAGTGATGCAGGAGGTTTGCCGGAATATCGTGCACATTTACTTCTTCAAAAAAGACCAAGCCCTCGGTGGGGCGCTCTTCGGCAAGGAGCATTTTAAGGAGTGTGGTTTTTCCTGCACCTGAATGCCCAACGATGGACACAAATTCTTTCGGGTTGATGGTGAGCGAGACATCGTCAAGCGCTGGCGTCCCATCTTTATAATGCTTGGTCACCCGATCAAAAAGAATCATAACCGGAGCATTATACCCCATCGGAAACCGATGCGTCTATAAACTCGTCAATGTCTCCCGCAAGTACGGATTCCGGATCGTGCGACTCGTGCCCTGTCTCGTGGTCTTTCACCATTTTGTATGGGTGGAGCACGTAGGAGCGCATCTGACTTCCCCATTCGTTTTTAGTGTGGGTCGCAATCGAACGGCCCTCGGCTTCTGCCTGCCGTTTCTCTTCTTCAATACGGAAGAGTTTTGCTTTCACCAGTTCAAGTGCTTTTTCGCGGTTTGCCTGCTGGCTACGCTCGCTTGAGACGTGTGCCGAAACGCCGCTTGGCGTGTGTACGATGCGCACCGCCGTTTCGCGCTTGTTGACGTTTTGCCCGCCCGCTCCTCCGGAGCGGGCGAACTGTATTTCCAAATCCTCCGGTTTCAGTTCAACCGCATCGGTCTTGGAAAGTTTCGGCAACACTTCAACGAGCGCAAATGATGTTTGGCGTTTTGCTTGAGCGTTAAATGGAGAAATACGCACGAGACGGTGCACGCCCGCTTCTTTTTTCAATCGCCCGTGTGCACCCGGGCCGTTTATTTCAATGAGTACGTTCCGATAGCCGCCGTGGTTATTTTCGTTTGCGTGAAGTTCGCGCACGCTCCATCCTTTTTTTCCAGCGTATCCTTCGTACATCCGGCGGAGCATCGCCGCAAAATCTTCTGCATCATCTCCGCCAGCCCCCGCAAGTATGGCGAGTGTTGCGTCCCCCGCGTCATGCGGGTCGCCGCTTCCTCCCTCTTTGAGAGACTGGTATTCACGGATGATGGACTGGGCCGCATCTTTGTCCTGCCAGAAGTCCGGAGCGGCCATCGCGGCTTCAAGTTCTAGAAGCCGCCCATTCTCTTCGTTCATAGGGCGAGTATAGCAAAATCTAGAGTGCGAACATTTTTGCAAGCAAGAAGAATAAAAGGCCAGCCATGCCCCAGAACGGAGCGACGAGTAGGCTCGTATACCCGTTAACAGTACAGCGGTAATAGCGCCAAAGATGCCGTCCAAGTGTCTTGTGAAGCACAACGCCAATGGAATGCTCCATACTCATACCCGCAACGATACTTATCACGAAAAAGTAGACTGCTCCAATACCGTAGACGTACCACACTGGAACAAGTGTAAGAAACGGAACTGTCGCAAGCCACAGATAATTAGACAGGCGAAACGGACCCTGATGCGACGCATGCCTGTACGCAGCATAAAAACCGACGATCATTATCACGAGCACCGCAAGAAGAATAAGAAAGGGTGTGAGTGTCATTTTTGAGCCGGAGATCGGATTTGAACCGATGACCTATCCCTTACGAAGGGATTGCTCTACCAACTGAGCTACTCCGGCAAGTTCGGGCAACTATACCACTACATCTTTTCTCGTGCGAGTACGGCTCTAGAACTAAAGAAACTCGAGCAAACGATCGTAATTAATGAACTCAAGAAGTTGATACCCGTATTGAATGGTGAGACCGAAATTGTCCGTCATAAGAAGCAGACCTAGAACGATGAGAAAGAGTCCTCCGACAATGGACATTCCTTTCAGATACTTTGACGACGCGTCAATAAACTCCGTCGCGCGCGAGAAGGCAAATGCGATGACAAGAAAAGGCACGGAAAGTCCGAGAGAAAAGACTGAGAGCAATACTGCTCCTTGGATTGCCGTCCCGGACGTGCCCGCAAGAAGAAGAATGCTCCCCAATAGTGGCCCAACACACGGAGTCCAGCCGAGCGCGAAGGTGCCGCCGATTAAAAAGGATGTTGAAGGCTTGCCAAGACTAAGCCACTTGAAAATAGGGATTCGTTTTTCAGACGCAAGGAATGGAATTTTGAAAACACCGAGCATGAAAAGCCCAAAGAGGACAATGAGTACGCCGCCGATGCGTGCGAGCCATAGACGGTAGGGTACGAGCGCTTCCCCAACGAGCCCTGCGAGCGTGCCAAAAATGACGAAGATGAGTGAAAAACCAACAATGAACGCAAGCCCGTTAAAAAATATTTTCCACCGTGCCGCGCGCGCAGTCGCCGGGTTTTGAAGTGCCTCTTGATCGACGCCGCTGATGAAGCCGAGGTACGCCGGAACCAGAGGGAGTGTGCATGGTGCAAGGAACGTGAGGAGTCCAGCGACGAATGCTCCGAGTACGAGTGGCAATTCCATATCTACTTTTTTTCGTTCTCTACTGCGTATGCAGTAATTTCTACATTGCAACTCTTATGCTCTGTGCACCACGCCTCGCACGCCTTTGCTTTTGCTTCGTTCCGATAGTGATAGCCACATACGGGGCATTGATAGAGCTTTTCGGTCATTGGAGATGTTCAATGACCGCTGTCCGCATTTCATCAAGTGAGAGAAACCCTCGCTTATGGAATGCGATGGTGCCGTCTCCAGTAACGAAGATTGTTTCCGGCATGGAAAAACCGCCGATGTTTTTATAGAAGTCATCATCCGGATCAAGCAGGAGGACGAGATCTTCCGATATGCCAAGCGTGTCGGTGTACCCTTGTGCGGTTTCAAGCGGTTCTGCTCTGTCAATAGCAATGACGACAATGTCGCTAAATTCTTTCTGGAGCGCCGCGAAGTCGGCGAGCTCTTGCCGACAAAACGGACACCACGCAGCCCATGAGTTTATCACGAGAGGCTTCCCTCGATACGCTTCAAGCGACACGGTGTTCCCTTCGTAATCAATGAACGATGTAGTTGAAAGCCGATCTAAATCGTTTTGACTCCCTGCTTCGTTGTTGCTTCCTTCGAAAACGACCACACTACCTACAATGATGACAAGCAGTAGCGCCGCGAGAAGTAAGCCGTGTACAGGACGCACGGAGGGCTCTTTACATCTTCATGCCAGACTCACCGTGCATCGGAGAGCCCTCCGCAACTTCTACGCCGCAGACCGGACACATTTTTCCTGCCTCGTGCACATGCTTTTTATCGTGATCCATGTTCATGTCCATAAGTAATGATGTGAGTGTGGTAATGATTAATTGGTGAGCGCTTCTTTGACCAAGGTCGCCACCTGCTCATATGGTAACGCACCACTGAACGGTATGCGCTCGCCCTGTGTGTGTACAATGACCGAAAACGGCGTGCCGCGCCCTCCCGCAGCAACGGCTTCATCTGCATCTGCCTGAACCTTCTTGGCGATTGTTTCGTCGGCAAGACAGGTACGAAAAGCATCTGTATCAATGCCTATGTCAGCCGCGGCCTTCATGTAGAGTGTATCGCCAAGGTCCTGCTGATTCTCGAACGCGGCGTCTGCAAATGCCCAAAAAGCATCGTTTCCTCCGAGTCTCGCTGCGCATTCCGATGCAACCGCTGCGTTAAACGCCCGAGAATGAATTGACGAGAGCGGGAAATGGCGATATATCCACTTCACGTCGGGGTTCTCGCGAACTATGCGCTCTAACGTTGGATGAAACTGGGCGCAAAACGGACATTCAAAATCGCTAAATTCAATAATCGTAACTTTGGCATCGGGATTTCCGCGGACATGATCTTCCTCATGGGACGTCCGAAAACCAGTGACGCTTTCGTGCGATGACTGCCGTTCCACTTCAGCCGAAGGTGGTAACTGTGTCGCGTACACTCCGCCCGCTATCACGACACCCGCGATGACAATCGCGACGGGAGTGCTCATGGTTGACTTTTGTTCGAACATACCTAGGCAATATGCAGAAGCTCCCGGAGTTTTTGCTCGTTGAACCCAAGGACCATTTCGTCATCAATAAGAATGACGGGGACGGCCATTTGTTCGCTTTTTTCTATCATTTCCTTTGCTCGTGCCTGATCAACCGATACGTCGTAGTCCGTGTACGTGACGTTGTGCTCTTTGAGGAAGGCCTTTGTCGCCTTGCAGTGTTCGCAGGTCGGTGTTGAGTAGATGGTTACATTGCTCATAGTGACTAGGCGTTACTCATCTCGCCCTTCGGTTTTTTGACGGTGAGCGCATAGATGAGACCGAGAAGAAATCCCCAGATAAGGTGCATCCACAAACTTGGCAGTGCCGCAGTCATTCCCGCGATAGAGAGCTGCACGCCCATGCCGAGCCAAACCGGCATGATGATCAAGGGGCCAAGAAACCACCAGATGAATCCATAGAGAAGGCCGTAAGCAATTCCCTTCCCACGCTTAAGGGCACGATGACCAAATGCAACACCGAACGCGGCACCAGTAAGTGCGCTAATCACCATGTGCACAAGAAAACCAACAACTGCCGATTCGCTTCCGACAAGCATGGCGACCATCGGAAGCCCTCCGCCCATCCCCATCATTGCGCCGAACACTATCCCAGCAAGCACACCACTCCATGCCCCTGCTTTAATATGGTTAGTATCAATCA
>JAKEFE010000033.1 GCA_022616215.1 Candidatus Parcubacteria bacterium
ACCCCGCGCGTGTCAAAACGCATGCCCGTCTCTGGCGATAGCGCTTCAAGGCACACCAACATCGTTTCTTTGCGTATTTGCTTTGCGAGACCCGAGAGGTCCACAGCTCCGGAAGTCAACGCAATGTCTTCAACGTCAACACCCCACTCTTTGAGAGCGAGAACAGTCTTAGTGAGAGATGCATGCGCTCCAGGATGATAGAGCACATGCATTTTTCGCGTTCCATTCTTACGACGTTTTTGTATGAGCCCGACTATGGCAAGCGCATTTGCCTCGGTTGCGCCACTGGTGAAAATCACATGTTCGGGTTTTGCTCCTGTATGCCGCGCAATGCGTTTTCGCGCCTCCTCAAGGAGGTTTTTTGCGGCGCGCCCTTCCTCGTGGATGGCAGATGGGTTGCCGTAAGCGGCAAGCGCTTTCATAAAGGCTTCTTGCGCTTTCCTGTGAACGGGTGCCGCCGCGGCCACGTCGAGATACACTCGCTTTTTTGTGAACATACAGAGAGAGTAGAACGTCCGTTGATTTTAGTGAAGTAGCATGGTCTACTCCCTTCTATATGGCTCGCACCCCACGCCACCCTGTGGTTGCCGTCATGGGTCATATTGACCACGGCAAATCGTCGCTTCTGGACTACATCCGGAAGTCGCATGTGACGGAAGGAGAAGCGGGTGGCATCACCCAGCACGTGTCCGCGTACGTCGCAGAACACGAGCACGAAGGAGTCAAACGAAACATCACCTTTCTTGACACTCCCGGGCACGAGGCATTTCGCGCGCTTCGCGCGCGTGGCGCAGGAGCCGCCGATGTCGCCATACTTGTCGTTGCCGCAGACGAAGGCGTGAAGCCGCAGACGGTTGAGGCGTGGAAAGAAATAGTGAGCGCGAATGTGCCGTTTGTGGTTGCATTTACGAAAACGGATAAAAACGGTGCCGATGTTGAGCGCGCAAAGGTATCGGTGCTTGAGGCCGGTATTTACCTTGAAGGAATTGGAGGCTCCGTACCGTTTGCTTCCGTGTCTTCCAAAACTGGAGAAGGCATTTCTGAACTGCTTGACTTGGTGCTTTTGACGACGGACCTTGCGGAACTTTCCGCCGATAGGGACGCGTTTCCTTCCGGGTTTATTCTTGAATCTTCACAAGATCCAAAACGAGGCGTTTCCGCTACGCTCATCATTAAAGACGGCACGCTCAAAACCGGAATGGTGGTTGTTACGGGCAATGCGTTTGCCCCCGTGCGATTCATTGAAGATTTTCAAGGCAAGCGTGCCGCCTCGCTTGGCCCTTCAGAACCCGCAGTCGTATCAGGCTTTAACGTGCTCCCCAAAGCAGGACAGCTGTTTACGGCCGTTGCAACAAAAAAAGAAGCCGAACGCTTGTTGGTAAGCCATGACGGAAAACCCGATGCCGCGCCAACTGCCGCAGACACGGAAGGTAAGGCTGTGCTCCCTCTTGTTATCAAGGCAGATGTCACGGGGAGCGTTGAAGCCATTACGGGTCTTGTGGAGAAGATTTCTCACGAACGCGTGGCTCTTCGTGTGCTTGATGCGGGCGTCGGAAGCGTCGTTGAGGGAGACGTTAAAACGGCCGCGGCCGCCGGTGGGATTATCATTGCTTTTCATACTAGTATTGAAGCGTCCGCGAGAGACCTTGCTGAACGCATGCAGGTGCCCATAGAAACATTCACCATCATTTACGAACTTGAAAAGCGCGTACAAGACATCGTTGCGGAGCGCGCGCCAAAAGCGAGGGTTGAGGAAGTGCTTGGCGAGATGAAGATAGTGAAGTCGTTTTCTACAAGCGGAACAAAGCATGTGCTTGGCGCGCGCTACGTTTCCGGAAAACTGTCGGTGGGCGATCAGGTGAGAGTCATACGGCGTACGCTTGATCTTGATAAAGGAAAAATTCTCAATCTGCAGGTAGCGCGCGCCGACGTTCCTGACATTCATGTTGAAGGAGAGTTCGGTTTGCAGGTTGAATCAAAAACGGACATTGCGCCCGGAGACTCCCTCATCGCGTTTCGCATTGTTGAAACCTAGTATGTCTATACGAGACGACAAAGCCGCCTCACTTCTTGTACACCTGGCAGGAGAATATATCGCGCGCGAGGCCGGACGCGAGACGCTTATTACTCCTACGCGGGCAGACATCGGGAACGATAGAAAAAACGCTACCGTATATGTGAGCGTATTTCCAGACAAAGATACCGACAGCGCACTTGAATTCTTGGCTCGTCACGCGGCAGATTTCCGCGCGTTCCTGAAAAAAGA
Organism: Candidatus Parcubacteria bacterium; assembly: GCA_022616215.1. GTDB lineage: Bacteria > Patescibacteriota > Minisyncoccia > Phycocordibacterales > Phycocordibacteraceae > C7867-001. The sequence continues at coordinate 2,267 of JAKEFE010000033.1, forward strand.
GGCGCGCTTCTCGTTTCTTCCTCGGGTAACGTTCAAGGCGGACCTCGGAGAAAAACACCGACAGCATTTAGATGAGCTTTCCCGCGACCTTAACTCGCGCTAATATCTTTATACGGCTAAAGCGGCCGCAGCGCGGCCGCTCGCCCGAACGCTAAGCGTTTTAGGGCCCGGTGGCGAAGTGGTAACGCAGGAGTCTGCAAAACTCCCACGCGCGGGTTCAATTCCCGCCCGGGCCTCCATGCCGAGGTGATGGAATTGGTAGACATACAGGGCTTAAAACCCTGAGGAGGAATAAACCCCTCCGTGTGGGTTCGAGTCCCACCCTCGGCACCGATAGAAGGGAGAGAACAAAACGTATTTAAGTATACACAGGTGCGTTACGTTGCTTGTTGGTTCAAGTGACACATAGCGTATAATCCGTTGTATGAAAAGAAAGCAGGAGATGCAAGCACGCGCCATCCGATTACGAAAGAAAGGTTTAAGTTATAGCGAAATATGCAAACAGGTGCCCGTCTCAAAGAGTTCCTTGAGTTTATGGCTTAAGAATGTGCGCTTGTCCCCTGAGCATCGGGCACGTTTGTATACGAAACAGATTGAGATACTTGCACGAGGTACTCCAAGTCAAGTAGAGCGCCGAAAGAAAGAAATAGCTAGCATCATTGAGCAAGCAAGAAAAGAGGTGGAATGTCCGCTTCAATTTGAAACTTTTAGACTCCTGGGTGCTGCGCTGTACTGGGCAGAAGGTAGTAAGACGCAGAATTTTGAGATTACAAACTCAGATCCCCTGCTCATAGCCTTCATGGCGCAGTGGTTCGAGAAAGTATTTGCTATTCCGCCTGTAACACTCAAAGCACATTTGAATATGTATCCTCAGCAGAACGAGAGAGACTTGAAAAAGTTCTGGTCACAACTTACGGGTATTCCTGTTAAAAACTTTGGGAAGAGTTTTGTGAAGCCTGCGGGCACGGGATACAAAAAGAACAATTTATACTATGGCACCATAAAGATACGAGTGCCCCGAGGGACCGATATGCGACATCGGGTCTATGCTTGGATTCAGGCTGCTTTACAAGATCTTGCACCCACTCTAGAATCAACCAAGTTGCGGTGGTCACGGTTGAGATCTGTAGAGCGACCGCCGGTTAACTTAGCAACCGCCCATAGCTCAATTAGTAGAGCAGGTCGCTCTTAACGACAAGGTTCTAGGTGCAAGTCCTAGTGGGCGGACACGTTTTATTTATTAGGAAGAAAAATGCCGGGGTGGCGAAATTGGTAGACGCACTTGCCTTAGGAGCAAGCGGAGCAATCCATGGAGGTTCGAGTCCTCTCCCCGGCACAAAACGAAACTTCCTCTTGCAAAAGCGGAGCGATTACAAAAGGTTCACGCAAATATAAAGATTTCTGCACTACGCACCAACTGTTGCGGCGAGAAGCGCAATAATGGCATTTGCGCCAAAAAGAATGGCAAGTCCGATAAGACCCCAAATCATATGTTTTTTGCCGTCACTGCGCTTTGCTTCGTCTCCCGCGTTTTGAATGAATTCAATAACACCCCAAATAAAAAGGAGGAAGGCGGCAAGCGCAATGAGGGTAATGAGGGGAGAAAGAATTTCGTCCTGCACTGCAATAATGAAGTCTGCAACGGGGTTCATGGTGTTATCCTACCGCACCTCCCACCAAAAGTCCGAGGTTATTCCCAAACATACCGGAGACACCCCACACGACTGCCATCAGGAGAAACACTATGAGCGCATAAAGCATAAGCGACTTCCCTTTTGATGAAAGTTCGAAGTCTGCAGAACCAGCAATCACAAACAAGAGCGCTCCCCACAAAAACGTAATAAAGGAAAGAACAAAAACGGCAGGGAGGAGCAATTGGTAAAAACCGTACGAAACCACACTGGTGATGGTCATGGATACAAGTGTAGCATCTCACAAGAACAAACCCGCTGCGGCGGGTTTGTTCTTTTTCTCTCGTTTAGCGAGGGCCAGGAACGCCCGGAAGCGTGGGAGCGTTTTGCTGCAGGTTGAATGTCCCGAGGAGAATGTTCACCAGACCCCACACCGAAACCATGACGAAGAATCCGATAATGCCGTAGAGCATGAGACTTCGCGCTTTCTTTTTTCCGTCCTCGTCTTCCGACTTTGCGATGAAGTACCAGAACACGCCCCAGATGAACACGATAAACGCGACCGCAAACACGAGAGGAACAAGGACACCGTTGATGATGTTGATGATGGCCCCTCCAAATGTGAAGAGAGTCTGCGCGTGCGCAAAGGCAGGAAGGGTGAGCGCGGCAAAAACGGCTAGCGGTATAAATTTGTTCATGCAATACGATTAATGGATGCTATGCCTACAGTATAGAGCACAAAAACCTGCGTCAATGCAATAACGCGCGCTCTGTGGAAAACGAAGCGGCTCGGTTTTCCCCCGCTCCACACACTAAGGGAAATCACCCTGTCCGGAAACGCACCTTCCCTGTCCGCTTGGCCCTATCGCGCAACTATGAGGACCGCACTGCGAGTCGGAAATGCAGGGACGGCCAAGTGGCCCTCTATCGCCTCCGCCAAAACTCCAAAAACCGGAAGGACCAAACCCGGGAACTGGAGGCGCTCCTGCGCCAAACCCAAACGTGTTCACGGACAAGCGCACAATGCCCCATATCGCAATCATCAGGAAAAAACCGATAATGCCGTAGACAATGAACTCGCGACCTTTTTTTCGTTTGTCTTCGTCTGCTCCTCCTGCGATGAAATATTGGAACACGCCCCAAATAAAAAGAAGGAACGCGACCGCAAAAATAAGCGGCACCACTATCCGGCTGATGATAAGCAGAAGAAACGCGAAGAAATCAACGAGAGCCATGGATTACGGCGCGATTACGGAAATAAGGAGCCGCACAAGGCCCCACACGGAGAAAATCACCACCAGCGCGATGATGCTCCAGATGGCAAATCCGCGCCCCTGTTTTCGTTTGTCTTCATTGTCGGAAAAGAAGTAGCGCACCATGCCCACAAGAAACATGATAAAAGCTATCGCGTAGAGAAGAGGAATGACGACTGAATCAATCGCGGGAACAATAAAACCATACACGAGGTCAGCAAAAGTCATAATGATTGTACCGTTGCCTGAATAATAAGGGCGAGCCCCTGTGCGCCAAGCACAAGGAGACCCCCGATAACCGTCCACACAAATGCTTCCCGCGCTTTCTTTATTTCATCCTCCTTGCCCTGCGCTTTGACAAAGAGGAAACCGACGTAGACAACCGCAAGCACTAGTAAGATGGCGCCTATCTGCACCACCGCATCAAGTACCCCAACGAGAAGCGCTTCAACGGAGGTGAAGCGAAGCACATTAATTAAAGGATTGCTTCCGTATGCAGGAGAGGTGGCACAGAAGCCCGCGCTACTCTCTTCTCCCACAGGAACACACGCTTCTCCTCCGGGGCATTCTTGTACCCCGCCTACGATGCATGGCTGTCCGCTCCCAAATGCATCCTGAAGGTCTTCGGGATTAGGACTTAACACGCACGCTTTTTGAGAGCCACCGGGAACCGGAAGACAGCGCCAGTTGGCACCACGACTCTCCACACACTCGGCATGCGTGTTGCAGGTTCCCGGACCTGCTCCCGGCTCGGTTTCTCCAGACTGGTCGCTACAAAGACCGGTGGCGGCGTTACAGCTTCCGGAAGAACATGCTGCCGCTCCAGATAAATTACACGCCGTACAGATTTTGAGAGTCCTATCGGTAAAATTAACTCGCGTACACACACCGCTTGTTGAACAGTCCTTGTTATCGGCGCAGGTTTGCAACCTGTCTTGTGCGGTTGATGGTTCGTTTGAGGTAATGTCCGCGCGCACCTGCGAGAGTGGAAGCACTATACCCACACAAAGAGAAGAAAGAAACAGAATGCCAAAGACGTATTTCATAGAGACAGGGCTGTTGCTTCCAGTATAAGCGCAATACCCTCGGCTCCAAGGAGAATGAGACCGCCGATAACCGTCCAGACGAGCGCACGGCGCGCGTCCTTTAATTCCTGTTCGTTGCCGCGCGCCTTCACAAAAAGAAACCCAACGTACACCAATGCAAGAAGAAGCGCGATGGCTCCAAGCATCACCACTCCTTCAAGAAACGTCAGAAGAAGCTCCTGAAGTGATCCATGATTTTGAAGTGGATTTTCAAGTGCTCCTCCCATGTTAGTGGTGCTAGTTTTCGTCCTCCATACGTGTTACCGCAGTGCCGCATCAAGCGCGTCCGCCGCTCCTTGGAGCGCATCAGCAACGTCTTGGCGTCCGCTGGTGATGTTTCCAATCATAGCGGAGAAAATGCCATCTACGGCGGAGGGCGCTGGGGATAACCAACCGCGGGCGACAAGCGCGTCTGGATAAAAAATGGAGCTATAGCGGTCGTTTGCAACTGGCACCAGAAGCGTACGTTTTGCCGGAGCCATAGAAAGAGCTTCGGCAATAATCCGCATGGGCGTATCTGCCGTTAGCGCAAAGGCGGTCTGGAGCGCCCCCACAGAGTTATCGGCGGCTCGTGGAATAGCAAATGCGTATGCAAGCGCGTAGGTGGTGCGCCCGCTTGCCGTTCCTGGCTGCGGAATACGCGCAACGTCAAAATCAAGATTGGGGTTTGCCGCCATGATGAAAGGGAGTTCAGACGCGTACCCCGGGTAAAGCGCAAGATCGCCCGCAATGAATGATTGTCTAGACGACGGGAGTGCGCGGTTCCATGAATACACGGTTTTTGCAGGGTCGGCAAACTGTGTGTAGTAACTCATTGCAGACTCCGCGGGAGCAGAACCAAACGAGCCGGCGCCCGTCTGTCTGCCAAGCACTGAACGAATGCCCTGTTCGGTTTCGGCAGTAATTGAGGTGCCTGCTTGTAGCAGAAGAAGCGACACAATGCCGCGGGCATTTCGCACATTGGCATATTCGCCAAACGGAATCGTGCTTCGCGTGAGGTTTCCTGCCGCGTCGCGAAGGGAGAGCGCAGAAGAAAGACCCGCTACTGCCTCCCAGGTGGCAGGTGGAGAAACGATGCCAGCGGAAGAAAGCATTGCGCGGTTGTAATAGAGCATTAAAGGATCAACGACAAGTGGAATTGCGTAGGTTCCTGTGGGGGTAAGGAATAATTCAAAAATTGACGCGTAGGAATCAATGAAGGTACGTTCGGGAATGGTCGCAAAAGGAATTTCTGTCAGCTTGGCGCGTTCCGTAAGGATGTGTTCTTGCGAAAGAATAACGAGGTCAGGGCCTGCGCCGGAAGCGAGCGCGTCGGCGAGCTCTCGACTAAAAGACGCTTCCGCTTTTTCTACGTAGGAAACATCGCTGTAATCAACTCTCCCCGCGGTAAGCTCCTGTATGCCGGCGTTCACTGCGTCTGCCGGCACCGTACCCCATATTTCTACCGTCCCGACTTCCCCGTTTGCTCCCCCGCCTCCACCGAAGTTCGCAAAAAGAAAAATACCCGCGAGTGCCGCAAGAGCGAAAACGGCGATAAGAATTATCTGGAAAGGACTCATCTGGTTCATCCCGTTAGAAATAGGACGCGGACAGACTATCGTGTCCGAATCCTATTTGATTATTACTCATAATACCGACCATTGTACGACACTCGTTTTTGTTGCGTCCGCGATTTTTAACGGGATTCATAGCGTCATTGTAATACGACTACGGTGCGGTAAAGACAACGGCGTAGTGGTGGGGCCCGGCACGGAAATCTTTCACTTTGTGAAATCCGCTTCCGATAAAGAGCTCTTCGGTTTTGTGTTCAGGGACCACATGGTGCGGCGCGGGCCCCATGCCCCCGTACGCTCCGGCCCAATCAATGACCAAAAGCGTGCCGCCGTGCTTTACGATTCGTTTGATTTCCGCTATCGCCTGTTCTTTGTGTTCAAGCTGGAACAGCGTATTGGAAAGGATAACGGCATCAAGCGCATGTTCTTTGAGTGTGGTGCCGCCCGGTTTTTCCACATTGCCCCAGACGGTTTCAATGTTGCGGAGCATCCTGCGCGTTGCTTCGTCTTTGAGGCGTGTCAGGACGTCTTCCTGCACATCAACGGCGTAGACGCGGCCGGAACTGCCAACAACATTGGCGGCGGCAAACGTGTAGTGGCCGCTTCCGGCACCAAGGTCTGCCACGCGCATCCCCTCGTGAAGACCCATCTGAAGAATATTTGAAAGTGGTTCGGCAACACTCGCGCCGTTTTTGTTTGAACGCATCACTATACAAATACCACGGCCGCGCGAAAGCGCGGCCGTGTAATCTACCTATGAAAGTAGTACGGCTAGAGAGCCACCATGTTGGCTATGGAGTCGCCCTCGCGCATTTTCATAATGCGTACACCCTGGGTTGCACGAGAGAGAGAAGGAATTTCGCCAGTTGAAGTGCGAATGACCTGACCTTTTTTGGAAATAACGACAATTTCTCCGTCTTTGACCGCTTCGTCGGTCAAGACTTTCGCACCGATAATCTCACCAGTTTTAGCAGTAACCTCCGCGGTTTTGATGCCGGAGCCGCCGCGGCCCTGCACTTTGTATTCGGATAGCGCGGTTTTCTTTCCGTATCCCTTGCTCATGATGACCAGGAGCGCGGCGGTTTTTGCCGAAGCAGAAATAACTTCAGCAGACACCACGCTGTCTCCCTTCTTCACTGACATACCGCGCACCCCTCCTGCAGTGCGACCCATGGCGCGCACGTCTCCCTCATCAAAACGAATGGACTGGCCTTTTGACGTCACGAGTGAAACGGAGTCGCCTTTGCCTGCAAGATGCGCAGAGACAAGGCGATCCTTGCCTTTGAGATTGATAGCAATAATGCCGGAGCGCCGCACATCCGCAAAATTCTTCGCCTCCACTTTTTTCACCACGCCTTCTTCCGTAACAAAAAACACACTCATGGCTTCGCGCGCCGCGCCTTTTGGCACTGCCAGCACGCTCGTTACTTTCTCGTCGGCAGCAAGCGGCAAAAAGTTCATGATGCTCTTGCCTTTCGTGGCGCGCTTTCCTTCGGGGATTTCATACATTTTTGTTTGGTAGACCTTGCCGTAATCCGTGAAGAACAGGAGTTCCGCATGCGCGGACGCACACAAAAAGTGCGTTACCACGTCTTCCTCTTTCGTGCTCATATCAATAACGCCGATACCACCACGCTTTTGCGCCTTATATTCGCTCGGGTTGGTACGCTTGACATAGCCACCAGCGGTGATGACCAATACCGAGTCTTCGTCCGGCACCAAGTCTTCAACGGAAATGTTTTTCACGCCTCCTTTCACGATTTTCGTGCGGCGGTCGTCCCCGTATTTCTCCGCAAGTTCTTTAAGCTCGTCTTTGACCACTTCCAAAATGTTTTTAGCGGACGAAAGGATTTTTTTGAGTTTTTTGATAAGTTCCTGAATGTCGGTGAGTTCGTCTTCAATTTTCTTACGTTCCAGTCCGGCAAGCGTCTGCAGGCGCATGGCAAGGATGGCCGCCGTTTGCCGCTCCGTGAATCCGAACTTCTTACGGAGATTGGCGTCTGCTTCCGGCACGTCTTTTGCTTTCTTGATGATGGCAATGACTTCGTCAATGTGGTCAAGCGCTTTTGAAAGCCCGAGCAGAATGTGTTCGCGCTCCTCGGCTTTCCGCAAGTCGTACTCGGTGCGAAGTTTCACCACGTCGCGCCGGTGCGCGACAAAATTTTCTAAAATACCTTTTAGGGAAAGCGTTTGCGGCACGCCGTCTACCAAGGCGAGCATGTTGTAGTGGAAGGTGCTTTCAAGCTCCGTGTGTTTATACAAATTGTTCAACACTGCTTGTGGATGCGCAGTGCCTTTCAATTCCACAACCACGCGGATATCCTCCGCCGACTCGTCGCGAAGATCTTTGATGCCTTCAAGTTTTTTGTCGCGCACCAAATCCGCGATACGCGTGATAAGGTCTGCTTTGTTGACGCGAAACGGAATGGATGTGATGACGATGGAACTTCCTTTTTTATCTTCAACGATTTCTGCAACGCCCCTTACCACTACGCCGCCCTTGCCGGACGCGTAGGCATGTGTGATGTCTGTTTGATTAAACGCAATGCCGCCAAGCGGGAAGTCAGGGCCTTTCACGAATTGAAGCAAATCTTCCGTCGTTGCCTCCTCGTTATCAATAAGATGTATAGCGGCATCCACCACTTCGCGAAGATTGTGCGGCGGAATATTGGTTGCCATACCCACCGCAATGCCGAGCGTTCCGTTTAAAAGAAGATTCGGAGCCGCGGCCGGAAGCACGTTTGGTTCTTTGAGTGAGCCGTCGTAGTTTGGACTCCAGCTGACGGTTTCTTTGTCCAAATCGCGAAGCATTTCCGCACCTACTTTTGACATCTTTGCTTCCGTATAGCGATACGCGGCCGGAGGGTCTCCATCAATAGACCCGAAGTTTCCCTGGCCGATGACCAGCGGGTAGCGCGTGGAAAAATCCTGTGCGAGCTTAACCATCGCGTCGTACACGGCGACGTCTCCGTGCGGGTGGTATTTGGCGATAACGTCTCCCACCACCGCCGCAGATTTCTTTGTTTTTGCGGAAGCAGTGAGTCCGTTTTCTTGCATTGAGTAGAGAATGCGGCGGTGCACGGGTTTGAGGCCGTCGCGCACATCAGGAAGCGCGCGCGCGGTGATAACCGACATCGCGTAATCAAGATACGACGAACGCATCTCCGCCGTAATGGATTGGTCTACGACATTTGCCCTTGAAACGGGCACGTCCGTTTGTGCGTCTTTCTTAGCCATGCTTCTAACCTAAAAAGGGATGACGGTGCGGTTGTCGAGAACTTCACCAGCAGGAAATGTGGACGACGCGCGCGTTTCAATGACCTGTATCTCCCCTTCCTGAAACCCGCGTTCAAGCGCCGCGGCTGCCCCGGCAAACGAGGAGAAATCGTCTCCCGCCCCTTCCACCGCAGTTCGTATATCGAGACCTTCGGAAGACGCGCTTTCAAACGCAAGTGTTCCAGAGGAGACGAGCGCGATCACATATCCGGCACACACGAGCGCCGTAAGAGAAAGGGAGGCACCAAGCGCGATGCGGCGGCGCTCGTGTTCTGGTTTTGTCCGAAGCCGTTCAATATAGTCGCGCATAGCTACACCGTGAGGACAATTATATCACCGTCTTTGTCGGCCACGTCCTTCTTTTTGAGGGTTAGTTTATCCGTTTTTTCCACCTCTCCGCCCTCTTCTTTGATGAAATTATCAAGCGCTTTTTCCTGCCCCATGCCGCTCCAGTGCATCGGGATGATGATGCGGGGCTCAAGAATGGTCGCAAGTTTTGAGGCCTCGGAGGCAGAGAGCACGCCGTCACCACCGACCGGAACAAACAACACATCTATTTCATCAATGCTTTCTTTTGCCTCCGGAGGAAGGGAGGGACTGGAAAGCGCACCAAGATGCACCAAGGTCATGCCTTCAAGTTTTACCGAATAAATGGTATTGATTGCTTCTGTTTCGCCTTTTGTAAGTGCATATTCGCTTTTTGAAGGAAATCCCTGTACGGCTACCCCTTCTTTTTCGTACTCTCCCGGACCGCGTATAACAAACGGCTCTTTTTCGCCGTACGTCACTTCCGCAATACCGTTCATGTCAGGATGATTTCTAGAAACCAGTGCAATATCAGCTCCGAAGCGCACGGCGGGCAGTGTTGCTCCTTTAGAGATGGGGTCAAACACGAGCGTGAGGTCGCCAAACGTCACTTTGAAACACTGCCCGCCGTGGTGGGTGATGACCATGATTTGCTACTATTTTATAACATTTTCATCATTTTTGCACCTCTAAAACGTGCCGGATGTTACCCCTGCGACGAGCTCTCCATTGTGTGCGCTATAGTTACAAAAGCGGGCGCCACGCGAAAGCAGAGCGTTCCGTTAGGGACAGGCGAAGAGCCGCGTCCCGTTAGCCTCTAGGTTTTCCCAATTTTTGGGAGAAGAAATTGACCAGTTGGCTATGGGCAAGAGGCCCACCACTTGAAGCGCGTTTCCAGCACTTTCTTTCTGACAAGGAATAAGTGCTCGGAAACAACTTTGAGTGAGGGGTCACGATCTACGGTAATCTTTCTTTTGACACCGTAGAACCTTGCCCCAGCCGGGCGGCGCGCACTTTGCGCCGCCCGGTTCTAACTTTTTGTAGTTGACAATTATGTAGGGTCTGATAGAGTGGTAGATAGATCGTACGTCTGGTTCTCCCCGCCCACTGGGCGTACGACAGCGAGAGGGAGCCGGCCCCTCCCTCAAAGCCGCCAGGCTCCCTCTCGCACCCTGTTCTTCCGAGACGCCCCCAAACTGGCGTCTTTGGTTTTTGTATGGTAGAGTTTCCCTATTGCGAGTGTGTGCATAAGGCGCAAGTCGGCTAACCCCGAGTCCCTGCCTGCAAGGACTTGGTACCGGCGGCGCAGACACATTCGTCTATAGACATGTCAAACGACACTTCCGCGATTGCGGAAAAAAAGAAAGTTGAGTCAGTGGCGCTCTCTGTTCCCGCCGACCACCCGATGACGGGGTTGGTGGATGCTATCGCCACGCCGCCCAAAGCGGGTGACGTTATTGAAGGCACCATTATTGCGCTTGTGCGTGGCCGTCTGTATGTGGACCTTCCGCCCTTTGGCACGGGTATCATTTACGGACGCGAATACCTCAACGCCGCCGATGTTCTGCGCAAAGCAAACCCCGGGGACACCATCACCGCGAAAGTCGTTGACCCTTCCGGTATTGAAGGCTACATAGAGCTTTCTCTCAAAGAAGCTCGTCAGGCCGCCATTTGGAGCGAAGCGGAACAAGCCATTGCCGCCGAAACTACCTACATGCTCACGGTTGAAGAAGCAAACAAAGGCGGGCTCATTCTTTCGTGGCAGGGCATCAAAGGGTTCCTCCCTGCTTCTCAACTTTCAAAAGAGCATTACCCGCGCGTGCCAGAAGGAGACAAAGATAAAATCCTTGGCGAACTTGAGAAACTGGTGGGCAAGCCCATATCGGTTCGCGTGATTACTGCGGACGCCAAAGAAGGCAAACTTATTTTCTCTGAACGAAGCGGTGCAGAAGACGAAGAGAAAACATCGCTTATTGATAAGTATCAGGTCGGGGACGTGGTGGAAGGTGAAGTGACCGGCGCCGTTGACTTTGGTGTCTTCGTCAAGCTTGAGCAGGATCTTGAAGGGCTCGTGCACATCAGCGAGCTTGACTGGGGGTTGGTGGAAGATCCGCGCGCGCTCTTTAAAGTGGGCGACTCGGTAAAAGTAAAAGTCATTGAAATTAAAGACGGCAAAATCTCGCTCTCCGTCAAAGCACTCAAAGAAAACCCGTGGAAATCTGCGGCCGACCGATATAAAAAAGGTATGGAGGTACAGGGCGTGGTCATCAAATACAACAAGCACGGTGCGCTCGTCTCCATTGAAGAGGGCGTTGCCGGTCTCGTCCACATCAGCGAGTTTGCGTCTCCACAGGAACTGCGCGAGAAACTTGAGCTTGGTAAAAGTTATCCGTTTACCATCAAAGTATTTGAACCAAAAGACCAGCGTATGACGCTTGCGTACGCAGGGTTGGCACAGGCAAAGAAATAACCTTCGCTCGCGGGCAGTACTACTATGAGCGACCTCGTAGGTCGCTCATAGTAGTTTGAGTCCGTACTCAAGCGAACGAGTTTTCACTTTTTTGGATACGAGGCGACTGTGCACTTCTTATCGCCGAGAGCGGCTTCTTGCAATTTTTCGTACGGCCCGCACGCTACGTTGTCCGAAAGAACTTCTCAATATGTTTCCAGATGCGCGGCTCCGGCACCATGGAAACGCCCATGTGCTCGTCTCCCGCTAGTTCAACGTAGCGGGCGCCCACACCCTTGGCAAACTGTTGTGCCGGAGCCGCGTGCACGACGCGGTCGCCTTTCGCATGAATAAGGAGCAGCTTTGTCCCGTCAAGTATGTCTTTTTCCTTCACCGGATTGTAAAAATCTCCCGCAGAAAGCCGGGGTGCCAAATCATTTCCCGGCCGGTATCCCTGCCCGTAAGCTTTCGGCATGTACTCGCTCATAAATTCTATGGGCTCAACCGTGTGCTGCTGCTCTCGCCAATCCACCACGCCTGAAACGGACACTGCTTTTTTCACGCGCGGATGCTTTGACGCAAGGATAGCCGCGGCGCCTCCGAAGGAGGCGCCGATAAGATACACCTCCGGCTCCGCTATCCGATACGCGCCTTCGCTCCATAAGTCCATGAAGCCTTTCGGGAGCTCATCAATGATGAGCTCCACGTCTTCTGACGGTGGGTGTTCAAGGAACACACCATCGCTCTCCCACGTGCCCCGATAACTGGGGATGATGGTGAAAAACCCTTTACGCCCTAGAAATGTGACGAGGTCTCGCTTGCCTAAGGGGTAGCCGGGGCATCCTGGAAGCACTATCGCGACCTTGTTGGTCTCGCGTTCGGCAGGCCGACATTGCGCGACGATGTCGCGGGCAAAACGAGTTCTAAACGTTTCAAATCCCCACTGCATGATTATCGCGTGTTCGCCTTCATGGTGGCCTTTTCCATACCGTCACGAACATAGAGCGTAACAACCTCGGACGCTTTGGCAAGCGACGTGGTAAGCGCGCGCGCATCCGCTGGCGTAAATTTCCCAACAACATACTTTGCCACTTTTTCTTGTCCGTTTGGCTTCTTTGCTTGATTCTTTTTTCCCGCTCCCGAAATGCCAATGCGAAGCCGCGCAAAGTCTTTCGTCTTTATGGCGCGCATCACGCTCTCAACTCCCTTATGTCCGCCAGAGTTTCTTCCAAATACCATTTTGAGTGCGCCAAGGGGCATATCGAGCTCATCTTGAATGACAAGCATGTTCTTAGCAGCTTTGGCACTTTTTATAAACGTAGCAACTGCTTTCCCTGACTTATTCATATACGTTTCTGGGAGCACCAGAGTCACTTTCTCTTTGTCTATCTTCCCTTCTGACACAAGCGCATCTGCCTTCTTGTTATATACAAATTCTGGAAAGTCTTCGTCAGAGGCAAGACGCTCCACCACCATTCTCCCCGCGTTGTGTCGCGTCTTTTCGTATTCCTTTCCCGGGTTCCCAAGACCGACAATAACGAATGCCATGAGTCTGGGCATTGTAGCGCGTAGGCGCGGGTTCTGCACAATGGCCCACCACAACACAAACGGCTACTTTTTAATTGATGCGTGCGTTATTTCCAGTTCAAGAGCCCGTTGGCTATGCAGTACGGCAATACTCCGTTCTTAATTGAATCAGGTATCTTCACTGTTTCGATGTCTTCTTTGGCTAAGAATCTGTACTCTTCGAGCTCTGGGTCTTCGAAAACAATTGGGCCTTCAAGTGCCGCGTGGTACATCGACAAACGCACAACAGCATCATCGTGCGCAGCAGGTGCTTCGAAGTCTCCGAGCTTCTTCAGGATTTTTGCATCACACCCCATCTCCTCTTTGATTTCTCTCAGCAAGGCCTGCTCCTCTGTTTCTCCTTCTTCAGGGTGACCACCGAGACTGGTCCATATATCTTTTCCCTTTTTTCGCACCATAAGGAATCTGTCATTCTCAATCACGACTGCTGCAATCTTATGGATGATGTTCATAGCCACTATACTAGCACTTGCCCTCTGTTTCTTTCGAATTTGTTTGCGATTCGTATAAAAACTAAACCGCCCCTCAAGAAGGGGCGGCCGTAGTTTGTGGTTCGACATGGATGGAAAACCATTCCACCATGGCAGGCGTGCCCTGTCCGCTCCACTCCCAAATCGATCCCGTAGCAATCAATCTTTCCGTTTGTGTGATGTCTGCAATGTGTTTCAAAACAAAAAGTGTCAATGGTTCACCCGTGTTCTGTTGTCTATTTGACGCGCGCCAAAACAGGAATACAATACCCCTCAATGAAAGTACTCAAGGAGATCCTGTGGCTCGTTCTCCTCGCAGTACTCGTGGTCGTTCCTATCCGCGTGTTTGTTGCACAACCGTTTGTTGTAGAGGGTCTTTCCATGTACCCCACGTTTGGCAACAACGACTATCTCATTGTTGACGAACTGTCCTATCGTTTTTCGGAGCCCGCGCGCGGCGATGTGGTTATTTTCCGCTATCCGGGCAATCCGAGCGTTTTTTACGTCAAAAGAATTATCGGTCTTCCGGGGGAAAAGATAGATATTGAGAAAGGCCACGTCTCCATCACGCGCGAAGACGGCTCCATGCTCGTCCTTTCCGAGCCGTACGTCGTTACGGAAGACGCAACGTATTCCCTTTCAACGACACTGGGCACTGACCAATACTTTGTGCTCGGCGACAACAGGCCCAAAAGCTCTGATTCGCGCGTGTGGGGAGCGCTTCCCAAAGACCACATCATCGGCAAAGCGTATCTGCGCGTATTCCCCGTCGCTTCCGCCGCATTTCATCCAGGCGCCGTCGCACTTCCACAATGAATCACGTGTTTGACGCCGGCGATATCGTGAAGCGTGCGCACGCCGTCGGCACCTACTACGGCTTTGCGCCACTCTCCTCCGTGCTCGGCACCGCAAAAACTAAAGCCTCGGCGGACTACCCAGAACACCTTTCTGTTGACTCGCTTGACCCCATTGCGCGCGAAGTTGCGGGACTCTTGAAACGGGTTTGCGGCGCAGGACACACTCCTTCTCCCGCTTCTCCGCTCTTTGTCTGGCACACCAATGCCGCGCACGGCCGTCCGTCGCCAAAATCAATCGTCGTGCAATTTCATGCGCTTGGCACCGACCGCCCCATCGCCGACGCAGTGCTTGTCCGCGCCATGTGCGCGCTTGCCGGAGACATCGCAAAAACAGAGCCGAAGCTTCGCATCAATTCCGTGGGGGACAAAGAGACTCGCGCGCGACTCGCGCGCGAGCTCACTTCTTTTTTCAGAAAACGCGGCACGCTTCTCCCGCCCGAAATCGTTGAGAGGGCGCGCCATGACGTGTTTTCCGCCGCGCTCATGTTGAAAGACGTAGAGGAGCATGACATGCCTTCGTCAACCGACCACCTCTCTGAAAGCAGCCGCAAGCATTTTGAGTCGCTGCTTGAATACCTTGAGGCGACGGAAACACCGTACGAACTTGCTCCGGACATTCTTTCTCGCGGCGGAGTGTGGGGCGAAACCTGTTTTG
>JAKEFE010000005.1 GCA_022616215.1 Candidatus Parcubacteria bacterium
CGGTAGAAGCCGTTGAAAAGAAAATGTCTGCCCCCGTGGTTGAAACCAACATCCGCATCGTTTCTTCAAGTGGAGATGCCACGCACGCTTCCCACATACTCCATGAGCTTGAAGCGAGTTTTAATCAATATGAAAACACAAAAGGCAACAGACTCTCCTTTAAGCGCGTTTCCGGAGAAGACGCAAAACGGCTGTATCGGAATTTCTCATACCGCCTGTTTTCTCACGAAACCATTGTGCCCCTTTCGCTCAAAGAATTGACGGGGCTCTACCACTTTCCTCCGAAAGGCATCGCGTCCTCTCCGCATTTGAAACAATCTCGCTTTACCGCCGCGGCAGCACCACTTGGTCTCCCGCACGACGGCATACGCATTGGCACCAACACCTTCCGAACACAAACCACTGAAATCCGCATGCGCGAAGACGACCGTTTGCGCCATCTCTACACCATAGGACAAACCGGCACCGGAAAAACCGGTCTCATGCGCTCGTTGATTGCGCAGGATATACAAAACGGCGAAGGCGTCTGTTTTATTGATCCGCACGGAACCGACATTCTGGAAGTGCTCTCGCTTGTTCCGCCGGAGCGTTACGAAGATGTCATTTATTTTGACCCGGCCTATATCGCGCGACCATTCGGCTTGAACCTCCTTGAATACGATCAAAGTAGGCCGGAACAAAAAACCTACATCGTCAACGAAATGCTCATGATATTCCGGCGCCTCTACGGCGACATCCCGGAGTCCATGGGCCCGGCGTTTGAGCAATACTTTAGAAATGCCACCCAACTCGTGATGGAAGACCCGGAAAGCGGCTCCACCATACTTGATATCGCGCGGGTGCTAGCAAACGCCCGTTTTAGAAACCTCAAACTCTCACGAAGCAGAAACCCCGTTATTAATCAGTTCTGGACTGACATTGCGACCAAGGCAGAAGGAGAAGCATCACTCCAGAGTATTGTGCCCTACATCACGAACAAATTTGATGACTTCACGGCAAACGACTTTGTACGTCCCATCGTCGGCCAGCAGGAATCATCCTTCAACTTCCGCGAGGTGATAGACAATAAAAAGATTCTTCTCGTCAACCTGTCCAAAGGGCGCCTTGGAGAGAAAAATGCAAACCTTCTCGGTCTCATTGTGGTAGGCAAACTCTTTTTGGCCGCGCTTTCGCGCGCCGACAGCCCGGGGAAAGACCTTCCGCCGTTCTACCTCTACATTGATGAGTTTCAGAACATCACCACCGACTCCATTCCCGGTATTCTATCGGAGGCGCGCAAATACAAACTCTCGCTCACCATTGCGCATCAGTTCTTAAAACAAATTGACGAGAAAATTCGTGATGCCATCTTCGGCAACGTAGGAAGCATGGTCGTGTTTCGTGTCGGTGAGGAAGACGCGGAAGTGTTCGCCAAACAATTTACACCAGTATTCTCCGCAAATGATTTCGTCAACCTTGAATTCAGAAATGCCTACGCACGCCTCCTTGCAAACGGAGCGCCCCAGCGCCCGTTTAACCTGCGTACGCTTGACGTGCCCAAAGGCGACAGGAATCAAGTGGACGACTTGCGAGAGTTGTCATACTTGACATATGGCCGAGATCGTGATACAATAGAGTATGAGATACGTGCGCGCTACCTCTCCTGACGTGCTATCCACTGCGTGAAGCGCTTCCTTTCAATGCCAGAGGGTATAATGGCGGGAATGGATACGAAACAATCTATGACGGTTACACCCACCGGCGTTGCCATTTCGCTCGCGGTTGTTGTCGCGCTTGGATTCTTGTTCTTTGGGGCGTCATTATTTACGCCGTTTACACCGGAGCCGGCCGCCGCGCTTCCGGTATTCGGTACTGAAAATCAATCACTTATGATAACTGATACCGTTGTAGGCACCGGTGCAGAGGCGACGGCAGGCACAGAAGTGTCTTTGCATTATGTCGGACAGCTGGAGAATGGGCAGGTATTTGATGCGTCAGCAAATCACGGAGGGCCATTCACGTTTGTGCTTGGCTCGGGGATGGTGATAGCCGGGTGGGAGCAGGGCATTCTCGGCATGAAAGTAGGGGGTAAACGTCGGTTGGTTATCCCTCCAGAACTCGGATACGGCTCGCAAGCCGTGGGGCCCATTCCCGCAAACGCCACCCTTATTTTTGATGTAGAGCTTGTAAACGTTACACCCGCTCGGTAAGTAATATATATAAGTGTGTTATAATGCCGTTTCCGCCGAGTGAGCTCTCGGTGTGAATAAGAGGGTAAACCCAGATGGTCGATTTGTCCGACTATAAGACCGTTCGGGGCTATGTTCCGAACTGTCTCATCGCAGCAAAATTCCCGGGCCTAGCGGCCACTCTCAAGGGGAAGCACAGACCCGCCATTGTGGCACGCCGATATCGGAAAGACCTTAGATGGCTCGCCGATGTCGTATCTGTAGCAATACACGCGTACGGGGAGACTGTCGCAAGACAGTCAGAGTCCCGTCACGCTGTGCAAATAAAGGACCTGACTTTTCTCTGAGAACGGGGAGGACCTCGGTAAAGCGGCGGGCTTCAGGCCCGCCGCACGTTTTTTGATACACTCTTACCATGTCCGGATTCAAACTACACACACCATTTCCTCCAGCCGGAGATCAACCAGAGGCAATTAAAGAACTCACCAAGGGTGTGAAGGATGGGCTTACCCACCAAACGCTCCTTGGTGCCACCGGTACCGGAAAGACATTCACGGTAGCAAACGTCATTAACGAAATACAAAAACCGACCCTGGTGCTCGCGCACAACAAAACGCTTGCCGCCCAACTGGCACAGGAATATCGAGAATTTTTTCCTGAAAACGCGGTGCACTATTTTGTTTCGTATTATGACTACTACCAGCCAGAGGCCTACATCGCACACTCCGACACCTACATAGAAAAAGAAGCGCAGATAAATGCGGAGATAGATCGTTTACGCCACGCGGCAACGCAGGCGCTTCTCACACGCCGTGATGTCATCATTGTCGCGTCCGTTTCCGCGATTTACGGCCTTGGCTCTCCGCAGGAATACGAGAAATATCACGTTAAACTGCAACAAGGAGCAAAAGAGAATCGCGCCGCGCTTGTTCGCAAACTCATTGGTATTTATTTTGAGCGTACGAACGCAGACCTTGAACCCGGGCTTATCCGCGCGGTGGGGAACGCGGTTGAGTTCATGCCGGTCAACGAACGCATCATGTATCGCGTTCGTTTTGATGGGGAAACGATTGCACGGATAGAACAGCTTGATCCAGTATCCCGCGCACTCATTACAGAAGTAGACTCGGCATTCATTTTTCCGGCAAAACACTTTGTTACCGGAGAGGACGAGCGTGAGCGTGCGCTCTCCGACATCCGCAGCGAACTAGACGAACAGCTCGCGAAATTTAAACGCGAAGAGAAATTGCTTGAGCATGAACGTATTAAGCGTCGCACGCTTCACGACATCGCACTCATTCGCGAAATCGGGTACACGAGCGGTATTGAAAACTATTCGCGCCACTTTGACGGACGCAGTGCCGGGGAGCCGCCGCACACCCTTCTTTCCTATTTTCCTCATACCAAAGATGGTTCGGCGGATTTTCTTACGGTGATTGATGAATCGCATGTAACCGTGCCGCAAATCGGAGGCATGTTTGCAGGAGACCGCTCCCGAAAAGATACGCTCGTCGAGTACGGGTTTCGTCTGCCGAGCGCGCGCGACAACCGCCCCCTTACGTTTGAAGAGTTTGAAGAACGCACCGGACAGACCATTTACACATCTGCAACGCCAGGGCCATATGAGCGGGAAGCGAGCGCGCCTCCTAAAGGGCAGATTGTTGAGCAAATTATTCGTCCGACGGGACTTGTCGACCCTGAACTTGTAGTGCGTCCTATAACTGGAGGCGTCCCATCAAACGGTACCATATATGGTACTGTTTTTGACGCATCATATCAGGGACAGATCGCTGATTTCATTGAGGAAGTGCTGGTGGTTACAAAACACGGGGGACGTGTCTTAGCGACCACGCTTACAAAACAGATGGCCGAAGATCTTGCGGAATTCTTACGGAAGAAACATATCAAGGCGGAATATCTCCATAGCGACATTAAAACCATAGAGCGTATAGAAATACTCACCAATTTCCGGAAAGGTGAGTTTGATATCCTGGTCGGCGTTAACCTGCTTCGCGAGGGGCTTGACCTTCCTGAAGTTGAGCTGGTGGGTATACTGGATGCCGACAAGGAAGGGTTTTTGCGAAGCGAAACATCTCTCATTCAGACCATAGGACGTGCGGCGCGTAATGTTCTTGGCCGCGTCATTCTCTACGCGGACGTCATGACGGGTTCGCTGACCCGCGCCATAGATGAAACAGGCCGAAGACGCAACATACAGCTTGCCTACAACAAGGAGCACGGCATTACGCCCGAAACCGTGCGAAAAGAAATCAGAGACATTGCCGAGAATCTTCGCACCGAACACCAAAAGACGGTTCACGAACTATTGACGCTTGATAAACGTATGTATGAAAAAGACCCAACTGCATTCGTCAAAGAATTACGGCAGAAAATGGCCGCGGCCGTTGAAGAGTTAGATTTCGAGACAGCGGCTCTCATTCGGGATGAGCTCTACGAACTTGAAGGGACCAAACCAAAGACCAAAACAAAAGCGCGCCGCCGGCTTGCCTCGTAGAAAACCTCCCTCGGCCGTCATGCCAGATGCTATGATGTATCCATGAGCATCCGTGCCCTTTTGGCGACTGTGATGTTGGTGGCCCTTGCCATCGCGATGGCATTTGTTCTTTTCTTTATTGCTCTTCTCCGAACCGAAATCGGCTCACTCCTTCCGATAGACATCGCTCTTCAAATAGACCAGTCGCTCCAAATGCTTCTTACGATGCAGGCGGCTGGGCTTTTTGTGATGAGTGTCGTCCTTGCCATTGTAGTGTTTATTACCATTGGGTACCTTTTGGCAAACCCGCTTCGAGAGCTCGCCCGAGTGATGGATACCTACGCAACCACAGGAGAACTTCGACCTGTTGCCGGAATTACCGAAGCTCCGAAAGAGGTGCAGTCGCTCGCCACTTCTTTTGAATCGCTCATAAGCCGCGTAGAAGTTTCCCACAAACGGGATCAGGATGTCTCACGGATGAAGTCCGACTTCATCTCAACTGCGGCTCACCAACTCCGGACACCTTTGACCGGCATTCGCTGGGCGCTTGAAGCTCTTGAAAAAGAACAACTGACAGAAAATCAAGTTGCCCTGGTGCAAAGCGCGAAAAGCAAAGGCAAAGACCTGGTGGCGGTTGTCGGCATGCTCCTTGATATTTCCGCCATTGAGTCCGGTAAATATCAATACAAATTTGAGCCCGTAGACATCCATGCGCTTCTTGACGAGGTGGTGCAGAATTTCGCCCCACTTGCCGCTTCGCATCAGATATCACTCTTTTATTCACACGAGGAAGAAAAAACCACACTGCCGAGCGTGAAAGCAGACTATGAACGCATCAAATGGGTACTGAATAACCTCATTGAAAACGGTGTGTTGTATACACCGCCGGGCGGTACGGTGCGTATTTCAGCCGAAGGGGCGGAAAAACGCGTGTTCATCCGCGTCAAAGACACCGGCATAGGCATTCCTCCGGAAGACAAAGGCAATATTTTTGAACGGTTCTATCGAGGGAAAGAGGCCGTTTCAAAACAAAATGCGGGAAGCGGGCTGGGGCTCTACATCGCTCGCACCATTGCGACCGACCATGGGGGCGACCTCAATTTTGCGGCAAATAAAGAAGGGCCAGGCACAACCTTCACCCTTTCCTTGCCAGTTGCAGGATAAGTAGTGTGTTATACTTTCGGCAGTATACCCTTCATGGCTGACACTAAATTTATTCTGGTCGTAGAGGATGATCCTATTCTCAAAAACCTGCTCGGGCATACGTTTGCCGGCAAATATCAAACACTCTACGCGTCCGACGGCAATGAAGCGCTTGCTCTTTTTGAGCAGTACAAACCGGCCATCGTGCTGCTTGACCTCATGCTTCCCACCATGGACGGCTTTGCGGTACTTGAGAACATCAGGAACCGAAAGGACGCGACGAAGAATGTGCCTGTCATTGTGGTTTCAAATCTTGGACAAGAGAAAGATAAAGAGCGCGCCAAATCGCTCGGTGCCACCGAGTATCTTGTGAAAGCCGAGGTGTCTGTAGAGGAAATTGTCGCCCGCATTCAGACCGTTTTGGAACGCGAAGCGGCATAGGCCGCCAGTGTGTTACACTCATAGGGTATCTGTCCCCTAAGCCCCGCCTACGGCGGGGCCGGGCGGCCATAGCGCTTCGCTCTATGGTTTAGCCACAAGCAACGAGGGGGCTTTTGCACATGCCCCAAAAACCAAAAAAGGAGACACACGAACAAACACTTGGCGGAGAATGGATTCGGGTAAAAGGCGCACGCACGCACAACCTCAAAAACCTTTCCGTAGATATTCCGCGTGGCACTATGACGGTCTTTACCGGACTTTCAGGGAGCGGGAAGTCGTCTCTTGCGTTTGACACTATTTTCGCCGAAGGCCAGCGCCGTTACGTTGAGTCTCTCTCTGCCTATGCGCGGCAGTTTTTAAATCAGATGCAAAAACCCGATGTGGATGAAATTGAAGGATTGTCTCCGGCCATCTCCATAGACCAAAAAAGCAGGTCAAACAACCCGCGCTCAACCGTTGCCACGGTAACCGAGATTTATGACTATCTGCGTGTTTTGTACGCACGCGCCGGCCAGCCGTACTGCGTCCATCACGATATCCCCATTTCAAAACTCTCCAAAGAAGAAATGATACACATGGTGCTCTCCCGCATACACTCCCATGTCCGGCATCCGATATCGAACAGAGGAGGGAAAGAGAAGGTGAAGGGAGTGTCAATAGATAGGCGCGCAGTGGTGGTGTATGCGCCGGTCGTCGTTGGAAGAAAAGGGGAATACTACCAGCTCCTCTACGACTTGCTTTCCAAAGGGTATGAACGTGTAGTGGTAGATGGCAAAACCTATAGTCTTCGCGAGAAAGTAGCGCTTGATAGGAACAAACGTCACGATA
>JAKEFE010000006.1 GCA_022616215.1 Candidatus Parcubacteria bacterium
CCCCCACCCCCACCCCTGTAGAGTCTCCGAGCACAAGGAGCGTTTGAGAATAATCCGTGCTTTCAAGACGAAAAGGCGCCTCGTGCTCCATAAGTTCCCGCGATATCCGCGCCTTAAAGAAGGTATTGGCTCCCCAATAGGCAATAACCGCGAGCACACCAAACGCCACCACTGTCCAAAAAAGCCCCATAGTTCCCCAAACAGTAGCATTGAGGAGACGATTTACACAAAAAGAAATGACTACCGGCCTTCGGCCGGTAGTTTGAAGTGCAGACGAATCCATCCGTCGTTTTCAATAGAATCCACAATCATATACAGCACCTCTCGCCCCATACGAAAATTCGCTTTCATAAGCGTAACCACATCCTCGCAGTCATACGGATACACCCACACACTGTCCTGAAGCCGCATAAACCCATAGGCTCGCAAAAACTCCCGCACACGCGCTCTCAATCTTTTCTTTGGTTCCCGCACGTCGTACATAACGACTCTCCATTTCCGATCCCACCTCCTCTTGGTGTTGGCTGTATTGGCACATAAGCGCGCGAGCGCAAGGCGACCAGCAGAAGTGATGCGCAGATATGTTCCCCGCGCAGTTTTTTCAAACGCAACGAGACCTGCATGTTTCAAACCCGCAAGCGAGCGCCGTATGCGCGGACGCGGGTTCACAAACGTGCGAGGCAAGAGTTTCAACACATTCGGAGCGATGAGTGCGACGCTTATGACGCCGACAGCGCCAATGCTCATCAGAAGGGCTTTCTGAAGATTTTCCTTGTTCGCTCGTTCCCGGCTTTTCTTCTCTAAACGACCCATCTGACAATGTTACTATATACTTGCTATGGCGCCGATATAGTAATGTCTGTTTTTACACATATTTTTACACATACTTCAACAAAGCCGGAGAATCTTATTCGCTGGGACAGGGGGAAAACTCACAGTGAGGACCGGTACGACCCACCGCAGTGCCGTCAGAGCACATCTTTGCATCTGCAGGACAGGCAGCGGGTTCTTCCGGATACAAACCGTCTTGGTGTGGTGCGGCCGGCTCTGGTTCGCTCGTAACATCGCGTACAAAATGTTTCCCGTCTGGCGTGAGGCACTGCTCCGGATAGCTCTCCATTATGGGGTAGCCCGCGGCCGCGCACTCTGCAAAGGAAGAAATGTTGGCCTGTTTCGTACGCTCAAAGCCGTGGTCATACCCCAAGAAATAGCCAACCGCACCCCCGAACACGAGAGAAACGACGAGAAGGAGAAGTGTGCGATACGTCATACAAAAAGTATACCACCACGCGCACTACGCGATGGCCACGAGGCGCAGGCGGACGGGACGGCCGCGCGAAAACTGGTCGCGCTCAAGGGATGCGAGCATTGAAACGTTTTTTCCTTGTGAGAGGGTATGCACTTTTTTCCCAAGCTCGCGTTTTGCGTAAAACGAAATTCCTTCTATCGCATCAAACCCGTCCGTGGTGAGAGCCACTTTCAAATGCTCTTCAGATTTTCCAAACCACGACACTTTGGTGAGGTTCACATTCCGGAGCACAAACAGGGGCTTTTCGTTTCCGATACCAAACGGCGCAAGACGTGCAAGCCGGTTTAAGAGATCGTTCGTTGCTTCAAGAGTGCTAAGTTCCCCGTCAGCGCGAGCGCCGATGTCGTTTGTTTCGGTGTGAGGAAGTGCAGCGCATGCGTGAACGAGGCTGTCTTCAAATGAGAACACCGCATCATCCTTGAGCGTAAATCCGCCGGAGGCGGCATGGCCGCCAAAGCCGTCAAAGAGTTGCGGGGCGTGCTCCATGAGTACGACGACTGATATGTTCTGATTTCCGGTACGGCATGAACCTTTGAGCACGGTGCCGCCCTCCCTGCCCCACAAAAAGACGGGGCGTTCGTATTCTTCCGCAATGGAGTTTGCCACAAGACCAAGAAGTCCCGGGCGCCAGTCAGGGTCGCCAAGAGCAATAACCGCAGGGAGTGCGCCAGTGAGTGCGCGTTCTTCAAGACGGTCGTGCACGGCGCGTGTGATTGCGGCGGCCTGTGCGCGGCGTGAACGGTTTGCTTTCTCAAGGAGAAGAGCAAGTTCGTTTGCTCGTGCCTCGTCCGTGGTGGTAAAGAGCTCAAACGCATCGCGCGGATTACCCATGCGTGAAGCCGCATTAATGCGCGGCGCAAGCATGAATCCAACATCATCTTCCGTAATGAAGCGCTGATTGACACGCGCAGTGCGGCAGAGAGCGTGCAGCCCGAGGCGTGGGGATTTTCGCATCACCAAAAGTCCGTACTTTGCGATGACGCGGTTTTCGCCCACAAGCGGCACCATGTCTGCAATCGTCGCGAGTCCGGCCATATCAAGAAGCCACTTCTCCCAGCCAACAGGAATGTTTTCTCTGCCGGTAAATCCGTGAGCGAGCACTCCGCATGCAAGTTTCCATGCAAGTCCGGCTCCGCACAGTTCCTTGAATGGATACGTTTCTTCTTTGCGTGCTTTCGGGTCAATGATAGCGAGGGCAGGCGGTAAGTGCTCCCCCGGCAGGTGGTGGTCGGTAATGATGACATCCATTCCCAGTTCGTTTGCGCGCGCGACTGCGTCATTGTCGGTAATGCCGCAATCAACCGTAATCAAAAGTTTCGTTCCGGCCTCTCTTAGCTTTTCAACGCCAAGAACACTCACCCCAAACCCTTCTTCGTGCCGGTGCGGAATGTAATTGTCAAAATTGGCTCCGGCTTTTTTAAGAAAGTCGTGCAGGAGCGAGCCGCCAGGAATGCCATCGCAATCGTAATCACTCCAGACCGTTATGCGCTCGCCGGCGTGTATCGCCGCGGCAATTCGTGCCGCGGCCTTCGGCATATCCAATATGTGCATCGGATTTCCTATGTGCTCTTCGTAGGAGGGTGAAAGAAATGCGACGGCTTCTTCGCGCGTCGTGATACCGCGGCGTGATAGGAGGGCGGCGGTCAAGTCGTCGTATTCGGAAAGCTCCCGCCGCACCGTTTCTTCTATCGGCTCATGTAACGCAACCATTTCGTACAATTGTATCAGTCGGAGGAAACGGGTAGACTACTCCCCATATGGAGGACACCATTTTCACAAAAATTATCAAGCGCGAACTCCCTGCAGAGATCATCTACGAAGATGATACGACCATTGTCATCCTGGACCGCTGCCCCAACATCGAGGGACAGATGCTCGTAATAACGAAAAAACAAGTTCCGTATCTTTTTGATTTGGACGAAGAAACGTACCGTCATGTGATGGCTATCTCAAAAAAGATGGCGCGAGCTCTTGACCAAACGTTTGAAACACGCCGAACCTGTGCGGTCGTCGAGGGCTTTGATGTACCTCACGTGCACGTGCGCCTGTATCCCACACACCAAGGCCAGTTCAGCTTGAAGCCGGGGCCAATGGCTACTGATGATGAATTGCGCGCGGTGGGAGAAAAAATCCGCGCGCACATCAGCTAACGTAGAACTTGTAATCCCGGAAGCGTGCCGTACGCAAGAAAATCAAGCATCGCCCCTCCGCCCGTTGAAAGGAATGAGTAGTCGGTTCTCAAGCCGAGTTCTTCTACGGCCGCAACCGTATCGCCGCCGCCTAGTATTGAATATCCGCGCGAATGTACCAACGCGCGCGCGAGCGCGCGCGTTCCATCGGTAAATCCATCTTCATATCGCCCGAGTGGCCCGTTCCAGAGAATAGTTTTGGTTCCTTCAACCAATTCTCGAAGACCGGCTTGCGTTTTTGGTCCGATATCAAGAATCATTTCATCAGGATGCACATCATCAAGACCGGAAACGCGCGCCGCGTCCCTCCCTTCGCCACGCTTTGCCACAATGGAGTCAATGGGTAGCACGAGTCGCTCGTGTGGGAGTAGTTTTTTAATGGCATGCTGTCCTTCTTCTGACACTAAAGACGCACCTACGGAATGCCCCTTTGCTTTCAGGAAATCATTGGCGAGTGCGCCCCCGACAAACACGTGGTCGTAGCAATGAAGAAGTTTGTGCAGTACCGGTTCTTTCGTTGTAAACTTTGCGCCGGCAATGATCGCAAGCGACGGATGTTTTGGCCGCAGTGCTTTGGTCAATTCTTCTACTTCTTTTAGAACAGTGAGCCCGGCATAGGAAGGTAGGAGTGCGGGTACACCAATGACGGATGCGTGCTCGCGGTGGCATACATCAAAAGAATCCTGCACAAACACATCAGCGAGCATAGCAAGCTCCTTTGCAAATTCCGGGTCATTCTTCTCTTCACCCGCGTGCCGTCGGAGATTCTCAAGCATGAGAACCCCTCCGGGGGAAAGGGTGCGCACTGCCGCGCGCGCATCGGCGCCTATAGACACCGGACACCACACGATATTCGGAATCCATTCCTTCATCGCTTCATACATCGGACGGAGCGATTCTGTTCCCTTCCCCGTGAGGTGACTTATGAGAACCGTGCGCGCATGCCGCTCGCGAAGATAGTTGATGGTCGGCAACGCACGGTGTAGTCGGAAATTGTTTTCAACCTTTCCGTTTTTAAGAGGGACGTTCAGCGACGTCCGGAGCAAAACGGGAATGTTCTCAAGTATTTTTATGTCGCGAACGGTGCGGAGCATTTAATGTTTAGACTAGTGATTTAACGAGTGCCGGAAACATCTCATGGTCAACACTTGCATGTCCCACGAGAAACCCGTCAATGCCGCTCCCGCCTGCCAGTCCCCGCGCATTTGCTGGTTCTGTAGAGCCGCCGTACAAAATAAGTGCGGACTTTGCGCTTTTCCCCGGAAGATAGTCGGCGAGCACTTTTCGTATATACAACACCATTTCTGCAAGGTCGTGTGAACTCATGGCGTCTGCCGCATGTTTGCCAATTGCCCACACGGGTTCGTAGGCAACAACGACGCCGAGACGTTCGCGCGGCGAGAGCGCGGAGAAAACCGCCGCGAGCTGGTGTTTCAGTTCGGAAAGGTAGTGCGCATCTCCATCGCGCTCTTTTTCACCCACACAAAGAATCGGCGTGAGTCCGTTGACGAGCGCGCGTTTTGTCTTTTCTGCAATGAGCGCATCCGTTTCGCCGCGGGCGCGGCGCTCCGAATGCCCGACAATCACATACTGTGCCCCCACACTCCGGAGCGCGCCTCCGGTAACCTCTCCGGTTGCGATGCCTATTTTCGTATCAGAAATATCCTGCGCGGCAAACGCGACTTTAGAAATGTTGTTTGGGGCAAGAAGTCCCAAGTGCGGGAACGAAGGGGCGAGCACAATCTTAATGCGCCGTATTTTGGAGAGGCGTTTGGCAAGAGCCAGGAGCTTTTTCGCCTCTTCTCGCGTCTCTACGTACGCTTTCCAGTTGGCAACAATGAGCATGGGAGTAGTATACCAGCCGGCGTTTTAGAGGTTACTCCTCCCTCCAGTCTACGAATGCATAGTCGTCGGAGACAACCGGAGTGAACGGCGGAGGGTCTGCGGCAATGCGTCTGTCGTAGGAGTCCACACGGTTTTGAAAGCCCTTATTGAAGCCATTACAGGTGCTTGTCCATTTCGTGCCTGTGCGTTTGCTTGAGACGGTGGTGCCAAGAATGGTGAGCGTGCCGGTTTTTGCCGCGCCATTACATGCGTATGCGTTCATGCCAAAGGCACCGCCCTGCGCGATGAAAATGCCGTGCAGGGTCATGGTGTTCGGAGCGTCCGGCGAGATGAGCACATTGTTTGCCGCAATGAGCGTCAAACCGTCGGTTCCGTCCGTTACTTCGTATTGAATGTTGTTCACCAGATACGCGTTTGGTTTTATGTTCGCGTTTATCACGTTTGCGGCAACAAGCGTCACTTTGCTCGGTATCGTTCCTTCAACCCACACATGGTCTTCAACAAAAATAAGCCCACAGTCGGACGGAAGCGTGCGTGTTTCGTACAAATCGTCATCAGTAATCGTCGCCCAGTCCGTGCTTCCGTCTGCAGGATTAATCGGAGTGACCGATACGGAGGAAATATCATCAACACGATAGACCGTGACCGTATCGTTTGCATTAAATACCAGTCTGTACCCGCGCCAGTACTGTTCGGTCGTTGTTGCTGTTGAGGTGCTAAAGCGTGGATAGTAGAGACCCTCTGCCTGTGCAAGTGTTTTCAAAGGACCAAAGTCAGCCGCAATGTCATCAAACGGAATCTGGGGTTTCGGGTAATCCCACAAATATTGATTCGGACCGTCTCCGGTAACACCCGGAGCATCCGGGTCGGACGGACTACATCCGTAACTTCCCGTGCAGTTCCACTCGGAAAGAGAGCTGGTGACCGGAGAATTTGCGGTGCCGTCCATATTGATACCGCCGTTACTGTGATAGGGGCCAAAGATGATACGGTCAGCGCCCGCCCACACCGAATCATTCAATATATAGGAATAGGTTCCTACAGACGGGCGCGCGTAGCGCGCCGTAAGTGTGCGGGAAGCACTTGGCGTGCCGGTGGCTGTCCCTGTTGACTCAATGTCTACCGACGTGAGTTCTCCGCATGATTCGTTTCCGTTTATTGTGAGTGTAAAGGTGCCGGCAAGTCCTCCTTCTGGATCGTTATAGTTGACGACGTAGGGACCGGGCTGTCCCGTTCCGTTTTGCGTGTCGTCTGGATAGTGGGCAAGGAACCATCGATAGTATTCAAGTCCGGCTTCCGCAAGGGAAAACGCGTTTGCGGAAGCCGCGTTGTGGGACTGCAAGCGGTTCTCGGAGAGAACAAAAAACGTGAGCGCTCCAAAGACGGTAACGAATATCGTTCCGAATACAAGCGCAAGAAGCATCAAATATCCTCGAGGGGCTTTGCGCATACTCATTGATTACGCAGGTTCCGAAGCGTTGCGGCTCCCGTCAAAGTCAAAATGTTTGGCAGGCGGTTCGGGTTAAGGTCTACCATAATCGTGGTGCGTACTGATGCGATGGCCGCAATATCAGGAGACGTTGTGGCCAGTGGTGCTCCCGAAGAATCATAATACGTAAAAAGCGGCGTTGAGGTGCTGTTTCTTACATAGGCGGCAATAGTGCTTGTGGAAATGGGCTGGCCTGTGTATGAAGGCGGGTTCCCCGCGGCGTTCACCACCGTGCGATAGAGTGTTCCGCTCAAAAGGTATATCCGTACTCGCTCGGCGCCGCCGTCTGTGTCTATATCTGAATAAAACGTCACGCTTGATGTTGCCGCACTTTCTATGGGGTAGGCTCCGTCGTCGGCATACGACGCTTCACGAATGTTATGGAGGGCAGTCGCGAGTCCCCGTCGTGCGCTGTCAACGGACGACACAGCCTCAAAGACAAATGCGTTACTCCGGTAAAACGTGGTAATCATGGAAAGAAGGCTCCCCGCTACCACCACCGTGAGAGCCACTACCACAATCATTTCAACGAGTGTTACCCCTCTCATAGGGGTGTGAGAATGAGATCCGAAGTCATGGACGCGGACGGAAGAAGTTCAAAGGGCGGCGAAAGACTCGCGCTCACCAGTGAATAGCCGGAGAGCACGAGCTGGTACAAATCCCACTCAAGCGAAAGTGTCTTCTGCGCGCTCGTCCCCGTCGTGGTTGCCACAATCGTTTTGTACAAGGGTTCTCCGAGAGCCGTAGAGCCGATAGTTTTTCCGCCGGTGAGTGTGAAGGATACGTTCGGAAGTGGAATGGGTCCTGCTTCGTATCCCAGTTCCCAATCAAGAATTTGTGGCGAGATGTTTGGGTCAGTTGAAGACAAGAGGGCGATGAGAGACAGTGAAGGATAGGTGGTCGTTGAAACCCCGGAGAGGTTTACCGTACCGGTAAATCCTGCAGAGTTTCCGGGGAGCACCGCGTCGGAGAGGACTACACCTGCTCCATCAGCTATTTGAATGCGCGCATCAGTAGAAGGAGGAATGGAACGAGTTGAGCTTGCGCTTGTCCAACGTGCCAGATATTGCGGAGAAACAGGGTCGGAGA
The DNA here is from genome assembly GCA_022616215.1 of Candidatus Parcubacteria bacterium. Lineage (GTDB taxonomy): Bacteria > Patescibacteriota > Minisyncoccia > Phycocordibacterales > Phycocordibacteraceae > C7867-001. Next base: position 7,922 of record JAKEFE010000006.1, read on the forward strand.
GTGCCGAACCGTTTGGAGGATACGTTCCTGCGGTACCGGAAAGAGAAAGAACTCCACCGGTAACCACTGCATTGGTAAACGATGCGAAATTCGTGTCGTCGCCAAATGCATCAAAGAACACGAATGGCTGTATCGGAGAAAAGGTACGGAGCGTGAGTGATGCGAGAAGATCAATGGCGAACGTGCCACTTGTGGTGGAATCTGCAACAACAGTGAAGTATCCGGGCGTTGGGTTGTCGTTTATGGCATCGCGCGCATACGTTTGCGCTGACGAATAGCCGGATTTTGAGACAAACACCTGATAGTCGGTTGAGGTGGGCGCGCCGGGCAAAAATACTTTTCCTGCGGCGTCAGAAAATACCGACGTGTCAACTGCGGGAGATATCGCAGAATTGACGATACGCACCGTCGCTCCGGACACCGGCGCGCCAACGGCATTCACCACACTTATGGAAAGTGTTCCCCCGCCGGCGGTACTTTCAATGCCTTTCGGTGCGAAATTAGACACCAACACCACTTCGTGCGACGAACCGGAGACTATGTACGACACTCTCACCCGCGCTTTTTTGTAGTCAGTATTGATACCGTTTGAATCAAGTGCTCCGAGACCGTCTGCGGGGTCGTCAATATACACAATGTGCGTTTGTACGTCATACACCAGCCCTCCGTTTGTGGTGGAAGCGTTTTGCGCAATTGCTCCTGCGGGAATGCCGCCCGCCGTTCCTATGGATGCGTAGTCAAGCGAACGGATGTACTCCATCTGGCTTGTGGCTATCTCCGTTGCGGTCGCTTTCAGTTTAGAGAGCCCGGCGACTTGTATGGAAGCACGAAGAATGCCGAACAGTCCGACAAACACGATAAGAACAAGCGCGGCTCCAACAACAACGTCTATAAGAGACACACCGCGTAGAGAAAAAGAACGCATGCAAACAGTGTAGCAGGAGGAAAAGCGAACGGACGCGACTTTCGCCGCGCCCGTAGGTTCTGGTTCTAGTCTTCGACTGCCGGCGCGCGCTCACGAATGAGGTAGAAAGGGGTTCTCCCGGAGCGACCACCTGGACGCCCAGGCGACTTCAACTCCCATCCTTCAGCACCCAGCGCATTGAGCGCGTCTTGCACGCGGCTTGCGCCGTACGTGTAATCGCTCGGCTCGCGGGCGTGCTGATCGCACAGATCGTCAATCGAAAGAACCAAATACTCGAACTTTTTCATGCTCTGCCCTTTCGTGCAAAGTGAATCGACATTATATCACACGACTAGCCTTTATCCATTTTCTAAATAGAAGACGAAAGTGAGTAGATAGGAGAAATCATGGAGATGGCAAACACGCCGACCATGGCGCCCACAAGAAGCATTAAAACCGGCTCAATAATGGTGGAAAGGTCTTTGGTGCCTTCCTCTACATCTGCTTCATAAAAATCTGCGACCTGCGAGAGCATGCCAGCCACCTGTCCGGTCTCCTCCCCTACCGCTATCATGTCTCCTACGAATATCGGATAAAGTTTCGGGTGGAGCACAAACGCCGCCGAGAGCGCTTCGCCTTTTTTAACCCGCGTGCCCGCCTCGGTTATTACCTTTCCAAAACGGTTGTCGCCGACGACCTGTCCAGTAATGTCAATGGCGCTTATCATTTCTACGCCGGAAGAAAGCAGAGAGGAAAGGGCGCGCGCGGCGCGCGCGCTGTAGGTTTCGCGCACCAAATTTCCGATAACCGGAAGAACAAGCGCAATTTCAAGAACAACATTGCCGCCGGTTTTGGTGCGCAAAAACCACACGAGGCCGCCCACGGCCGCCGCAAGCAGCGCGAACACGAGAAAGACGTGTGCGGCCATGAAGTCTGAAATGGAAATTATTGCGCGGGTAAGCGCGGGTAGCTCCACATTGAGTTCTTTAAACGTGTTGGAGAGCGTGGGCACCACGTATATCATCATGAGCACGCCGATGACGACAATGGCAAAAAGAATAATAGCGGGATAAATCATTGCGCCGCGGATTTTTCGCTGGAGCGTGTACGATTTGTCCATTTGACGCGCAACGACTTTGAGGGACTCGGCAAGCGTGCCCGACTCCTCGCCCGCTTTGGTCATTGCAATAAACAGTTTTGAAAATACGTTTTCGTGCTCGGCAAGCGCTTCGTGGAACGCGTCGCCTTTTTTCACCCGCTCCTCAAGTTCCTCCACAATCTTTTTCAGCCCTTTGTTTGACGTTTGTCGTTCAATAACGGAGAGCGCGCGCGAAAGCGTAAGGCCCGCCGAAAGCATGGCGGAGAGATTTTTGGTGAACGTGATGCGTTCCTCAAACGAAACGCCGCTCGTCAGCTGAATGTTCATCCACGAAGGGAGTCCGGCTCCGCCCCCTTCGGTAAGCGAGACAACCGTGCCGCCTTCTTTTTCTATTTGCGCGTAGACGGCAAAACGAGAGGACGCATCAATCGTGCGTACTTCTTCCCTCCCGTCCTTTTTGAGTGTTACGCGAAAGGTCATGTCGTTATTCGCTTACGGCACGCAAAACTTCCTCAAGACTGGTTACTCCGCGCGACGCTTTATAGATGCCGTCCTCAAGCATGGTGAGCATGCCTTCTTTTCGCGCCTGCTGTTCAATTTGCTCCCCGGTCGCGCTCTTCATAATAAGCTCTCGGATAGACGAGGAAACCTGAAGCACTTCGTGAATACCGATACGGCTCTTGTACCCGTTCTCATTGTCATTGTTTTTTGGACGATAAAACGGCACGGAGTCTATTTTTGTTCCTTCTTTTACCAGTTTTTCCTCTACGAGCGCGGCGAGTGCCCCGTCAAAGTGCTCTTCCGGAGCTATTTTCGCCCGTTCGTTGTCTGAAAGCGTGTAGTGCTCTTTTGCATCAGTCAGACGCCTCACGAGGCGTTGACCGACAATGATGCGAAGCGTTGACACGAGAAGAAACGGCTCAACCCCCATATCAATAAGACGCGGAATGGCTCCGGCGGCGGAGTTTGTGTGAACGGTAGAAAGCACGAGGTGGCCAGTCAAGGCGGCATTAATCGCAAGCGACGCTGTTTCGCCGTCACGAATTTCTCCCACCATAATGATGTCCGGGTCTTGGCGCACGAGGGAGCGAAGGCCTGAAGCGAAGGTAAAACCGATGACGGGATTCACCTGGGTCTGGTTCACCCGCTTCATTTGATATTCAATCGGATCTTCAACCGTAGAAATGTTGACGTCAGGCGTGTTCAAAATATCAAGGATGGTGTAGAGCGTGGTCGTTTTCCCCGAACCGGTAGGCCCGGAAACTAAAATGAGTCCTGTGGTGGCTTTTGTGGCCTTATGAATGCGCTCCAGCCCCTCCCCGTGAAAACCAAGTGCCTCAAGGGTAAAGCCCTCTCCGGTTTCGCGAAGAAGACGCATCACGACCTTTTCTCCGTAGTAGGTAGGCAGGAGTGAGACGCGAAACGACACTTTGTCTCCTTCGGTTTCCATTTTAAATCGCCCGTCTTGCGGCAAACGTTTTTCATCAAGTTTTAAATTCGCGAGCACTTTGAGCCGCGCCGTAATGCCCGGCGCGGCAACTTTAGGCAAGGTCATCGCGTCATGCAAAATGCCGTCAATGCGGTAGCGCACCAAGACTTCCATCTCTGTGGGCTCAATGTGAATGTCGGACGCATCCTGTGTGATGGCATGGCGAAGCAGGGTGTCCACAATGCGCACAATAGGCAAATCCTCCGCCATCTTCTTCAGCTCCGCGCCGCTCATATCCTCTCCTCCGGCTTCTTTCACGATGCTTATTTTCCCTGCCTCGCCCGAAATTAAGTCCCCGAATTCTTCCTTGAGGGATTTCTGGTACTGCAAGAGCGCAGTTTTTATAGACTCTTCATCGGTAAGGCGCGGCGCTATCTTGAGCCCGGTTTTTTTCTTCACGGAGTCAATGGACGGCAGGTCTTCCGTATCAAGCATCGCTACTTCAAGGCAGTCTTTTTCTTTTTTGAACGCAATGATGTTGTGGGTGCGGGCAATGGGTTCCGGAATAAGAGACAGTATCTCAACAGGCACTTTCCTCTCCTTCAAACTCACGAAAGGAATACCGAGCACGTACCCTTTGATGCGCCGGAGCGCGTCGGTGGTGAGCATGCCTTCCGAAAGCAATATGTCGCCGATGGACTGTCCGCGTTCTTTGGCACTCGCCTCCGCGGCCTCTACATCTTTTCTCGCCACCAGTCCAGAGTCCAAGATGAACTCTTTCAGTTCGTTTTCGGAGACCTTCATTACTACAAAGTATAGCCGACGTTATGGCGTTGCATTTTCGGTCTGACGTGGCTTCGTGGACAAACTTGCTTTTGACGCCCCGTGTGATATACTTCTACTATCTGAGATGTCGGCGAGGCCGGCATTTCTTTTTAAGAGAGCGTGCGACAATTACATATCCTGACTATGCTAGACCTAAAAACAATTCAATCAGTCCTGGGAGAGTTTGAAGAACGGGGCATCAGCCGCGAAACCATGATTGATGCCATAGAAAACGCTATGGCAACCGCGTATAAAAAAGAGTACGGCAAGCGCGGACAAGTCGTGCGCGCCGTGCTGTCTATGGACACGGGCACCGTGTCATTTGAACAGATAAAAACCGTCGTAGACGACACTATGGTGCGCTTCCCCGAAGAAGGCGAAGAAGAGCCTGTCTTTTACTCGCACAAAGACCACGATGAAACCCCCGAGGGAGAACTCCCGCGCTTTGACGCGGAGAAACACATTCTCCTTGAAGACGCGCGTCGTATAAAGCGTGACGCGGAGCTTGGAACCGAAATTATTTTCCCGCTTGAGCCGCAGGAAGATTTCGGCCGTATCGCGGCACAAACGGCAAAACAGGTCGTCATCCAGAAAATACGTGAAGCAGAAAAGCTCTCCATTCTGGAAGAGTTTGGCGGCAAGCGTGGAGAAATAGTTTCTGGTTCCGTACAGCGTGTGGAGCGCGGGTCTATTTTTGTTGATCTTGGACGAGCAACGGGCGTTATTCCGTACGAAGAACAAATTCCGGGGGAGCGATATCGCCCTGGAGAGCGCATTCGCGCCTATCTTGGCGCCGTGGATGAAGGTTTTCGCGGCGTATATCTGCGGCTTTCCCGCGCTAATCCGAAATTTGTGGTGAAGCTTTTTGAGCTTGAAGCTCCGGAGCTAGCTGCAGGAGCGCTTGAAGTGAAAAACATCGTGCGTGAGCCGGGAAGCCGCACTAAAATTGCCATTGCCTCTCTTGATCCGCACGTGGATCCCGTGGGTTCTCTTGTCGGTCAGCGCGGAGTACGAGTGTCTACGGTGATGAGCGAGCTTGGCGGTGAGCGCATTGACATCATTGAGTGGTCGGAAGACCAAAAGGCCTTCATAAAGGAAGCGCTCTCCCCTGCTTCGGTGCTTGAGGTTGAGCTTGATGAAGAGGAACATCGCGCAACAGTAACGGTTTCCGAAGACCAGCAGTCGCTTGCCATCGGCCGCGGAGGCCAAAACGTGCGGCTTGCTGCAAAACTTACCGGCTGGAACATAGACATCAAGCCAGTGGGAGGCGACAAACCGGAAGTCATCGGCGACGAAACCGAAGCAAAGACGAAAGACTCATCCATTGCCGCTGAAGGAGATTTGGAGGCCGAACAAGCGGCAAGCGAGTGGAGTCCGTCCATTGAAGCTGGTATTGCACCAAACGAAACTGACATGGTGATAACCGAAGCACAGGAGGAAACCCCTTCCGCGCTTTCCGCGGAGGAAGAAACGCAACGCACCGACGAAAATGAGCCAATCGTGGACGCGAAAGAATCGCGCGACGAGGCGTAATATACTTGCCCTATGGCTGACTACAACAAACTCTATACGCCCGGCAACTTTGATGAGGGCGAAATAACAACGGTCATCGAAATTCCAAAAGGCTCAATGCTTAAGATTGAGTACCGCCGCGACAAAGGCACGTTTGAGCTTGACCGCGTGGAGCCGGAAATATTCGCAAAACCCTCAAACTACGGCTTTATTCCAGGCACGCTTGATGAGGATGGCGATGAACTAGATACACTCGTCGTTTCTCCCGAGCCCATCCCGACGGGCGTCGTCGTATCCGCGCGAATCCTTGGCGTGCTTGATTTTGAAGACGACGGCGAGAAAGACCACAAAATTATTTGTGTGCCGACCGACGATAGGGATAGCGGCAATCGGATACAGTCGGTTGAGGACCTTGGCGAGCAGTGGAAAGCAAAGATTGAATACCACTTCAATACCTACAAGGATCTCAAAAAACCCGGCACAACCAAAGTGATAGGTTACGGCGGCCCCGACGAGGCGATACAAATAATCAAAACGTGTATTGAGAGGTTTGCAAAAAAATAATCACAGAACACACACCGCCCGTTTCCGGGCGGTGTGTGTTTTATCCCCCTTGTGGGGACACGTGCTTCAGAGGAGCGTTATAATGGACATGAACGCCCCTTCGGGGATTTATAAGCTGTCACTTTGCGTATGAAACAAATGTGTATCATCGGTCTTGTCCTTGTATGTGTGCTTGCGTCAGTGCCGCTCGTAACGATGGCGCACGATCACAGGCATGAGGTAATAGTTCAGAACACGAATTTCGGAACGTCTACGGATCGGCCCGGTTTTTATCAAAACGCACTTCAAAAAGCGGTTGACGTAAAAGCAAACCTAGAACAACGGCATGCGTCCATAACGGACAAGTTCCTGGAACGTGCGTCTACCACGCGAAGCAACCTCTTTGACCGCATTGGAGACGTGAAGGCAAATCTTGCTGACCGGCGCGCACATTTTGCCTCAACGAGTGCATTGCGAAGAGCAAACCTCACTGATGCAATCAAGGAGCGTATTATTGATCGCGCCAACCACGCCGCCAGACTCCTTGATGCGATGCTTGAGCGTCTCAAAGGGCTTGCCGACCGCATTGAAGCGCGCATAAACGAGCTTGCGGACGCTGGCGAAGATGTTTCAGCCGCGCGTGCGGCTCTCGGAGAGGCCGACGACGCACTCGCCGAGACGGAGCGCGCTATAGAAGCCGTGAAAGACGCGATGCACACCGCGCTTGATTCAGACACACCGCGCGAGAAACTGCAGGCGGTGAAAACTCTTGCTCAAACGGCAAAAGAAGCGCTTCGCGCCGCCCACCAAGCACTCATGGAGGCGGTGAGGGAACTCCCGAAACGGGGCATAGGAGCGCCTTCCCCAACTACTACCAGCCCGTAACGTCTGCACCATGGAAAATTCAATGAACCCAACACCCGCTCCCGTAGTATCTTCGCCTTCATCTCCGCCGCACGAGCCAGAACCAAAAACCTCCTATGGCGCACTCATCGGCATGCTGGTTGTCGTTGCGGCTGTCGTACTCGCCGCATGGTATTTCCTTGGACAGCGCACTTCCTTGTGGCCGTCCTCCGAAGACGCTGGCTTGACTGAACTTGAAACGCAGAGCACCTCAACGGATCCGGCGGTAATTGAAGCTGATCTTATGGCAGAGTCTCCAGATGAGTTTGATGACGAGCTTGATGAAGCGTTTGCGGAACTAGACGCGTCGTTTGAAAGTCAGTAAATAAGCAGTCAGAAAACCGAGTCCCTGTTTGCAGGGGCTCGGTTTTCTGCTACTATCCTCCTCATCATGGAACGAAAAACTCCCTCTGCAATGCTTATTCCGATGGTGATTGAAAAATCGCCGTTTGGCGAGCGCGCATACGATATTTATTCGCGCCTCCTTCGTGAACGCGTCATTTTCCTTGGCGGACCAATAGACAACGAAACGGCGAACCTTATCATTGCCCAGCTCCTTTTCCTAGAATCCGAAGATCCGAAAAAAGACATCTCGCTGTATATCAACAGTCCGGGTGGTTCGGTAACCGCTACCCTTGCGATGGTGGACACTATGAACCACATCAAGCCGGATGTTTCCACCGTGTGCGTGGGCATGGCCGCTTCCGGGGGCGCCATTTTGCTTGCTGCAGGAAAAAAGGGTAAACGGTACTCGCTCCCGAACGCAGAAATTATGATCCACCAACCCCACGGAGGCGCAGAGGGACAGGCAACCGATATTGAAATAACCGCAAAGCAGATTTTGAAACTTCGCGAACGCCTCAACAAAATCATGGCGGGAAACACTGGACAAACGCTTGCCAAAATAGAAAAAGACATGGAACGCGACTTCTTTATGACCGCGGAGGAAGCAAAGAAATACGGCATTGTAGACACCGTTTACAAGGCCAAATAGTCTTTTCCTTCCACGCTCGCAAGAATTCCCGTTTGTGATAAGGTCAGAGTGTCCGGCGGCATCTGACAGTCCCTTTTTTCGGTAACGCTTCCCGCCGACATTCATATGTCTATCAAACTGGTTTTGATGCTGCTTGCTTTCTCTGGGCTTGCGGGCATCGCTCTCGGGTATGTGCTTCGTATGCTTATCGCGCTCTCACAGCGCGGCTCTTTGGAATTGGAGGTAAAGCAAAAGTTGCTTGAAGCTCGCGAAAAAGCCGCGCATATCGTACAAGACGCCGAAGTGCAGGCGGAGAGCGCGGTTGCGGAAAAGCTTGCGCCTCTTGAAGAGCGCGAAGAGCGTCTTGCCGAGCGCGAAGACCGCGTCGGCAAGCGTGAAGAATTTCTTGATGAACGTGAACGAACTCTTGGAGAAGAAGCGGAACGCGTCAAAGCGCGTGAGAATGAAGCGGCAAATCTTAAACGTGAAGCAGCGCATGTTTTGAAAGAACGCCGCGCAGAACTAGTGCGCATTTCAGGACTCTCCGAAGAAGAAGCACAGGCGCGTCTCATAAAAGAAGTAGAGACCGCGCACGAAAATGCGATACTTTCGCGCATCCAGAAACTAGAAACGCAAGGAAACGAGCGCATTGAAGAAAAAGCACACAATATTCTCATCGCCACCATTCACCGTTTGGGGAACGCCGTCAACGCGGAAGTGATGTCGCTGTCCGTTCCTCTCGCCTCCGAAGAAATGAAAGGCAAAATCATCGGAAAAGAAGGGCGGAATATAAAAGCATTTGAAAAAGCAACCGGCGTTGACGTTATCATTGATGACGCGCCGGATAAAATTACGCTCTCGTCGTTTGACCCGCTTCGTCGCCACATTGCAAAAATCGCTCTTGAGCGTTTGATTGAGGACGGACGCATCCAGCCGGCAAAAATTGAAGATATGGTTTCCAAAGTAAAAGAAGAAATCGGCGAGACTATCAAACAAGAAGGTGAACAGGCATGCTATGAAGTCGGCGTTGTCGGTCTTGATCCAAAACTCGTCACACTTCTAGGACGCCTCCACTTCCGCACCAGTTACGGGCAGAATGTTCTCCAACACTCCGTTGAAATGGCGCACCTTGCAGGGATGCTTGCAAGCGAAGTAGGTGCTGATGCGGAGGTTGCACGAATGGGCGCACTGCTTCATGACATTGGCAAAGCGGTTGACCACGAAGTGCAGGGTACGCATGTAGAAATCGGCCGAAGGATTCTTGAAAAGTTTGGTGTGAACAAGCGCGTGATACAGGCGATGCAGTCGCATCACGAAGAATATCCGTATGAAACGCCGGAGTCCGTTATCGTGCAGACGGCAGATGCCATTTCTGCAGGGCGCCCGGGCGCGCGCCGCGACACTGTAGAGCGGTATCTTGGCCGCATGGGCGACCTTGAACGCATCGCAAAGAGTTTTCCCGGCGTAGAAAAAGTGTATGCGATACAGGCCGGGCGTGAGATTCGCATTTTCGTCAATCCGGGAAAGGTTTCCGACCTTGCCATGCATACGCTTGCCCGCGATATTGCCAAGCGCGTGCAGGAAGAACTCAAATATCCGGGTGAAATTAAAGTGAACGTCATCCGGGAAAACAGAGTTGTTGAATTTGCCCGTTAAACCGATACGTTACACCATCATTGCGGCCTTTTGACAAGGGGTCTTGCAGGGCTTGCGGTATTTCCTATACTTTTGGAGTACCACTTCATAATTTGGCCCATTAGTAGAACTACTTACCCTATGAACAAAGCAGACATTATTACCAAAGTGCAGGACACGCTTGGAGGCACCAAAGCAGACGCGGAACGTGCGGTTGAAATGTTTATAGACTGTGTAACCACCGCCCTCAAGAACGGAGAGGAAGTGTCGGTCGCAGGTCTCGGTATTTTCGTTGCCAAGCCCCGTCCCGCCCGCACCGGCAGGAATCCCCGCACCGGCGAAACTATCCGCATCGCCGCTACTCGCACGCCAAAATTCCGTCCCGCAAAAGCACTCAAAGACGCAGTGAAATAGCGTTCAAATGAAAAACCCCGCGGCCATAAGCCGCGGGGTTTTTCAGTACGTGCTTAGAGCGCGTCTACTGCTTCTTCTGCAAGATCCTCGGCTTCTTTTGCTTCGTCTATTGCCTCCTCCCAGTCTTCGTCGTCAAAGGCCTCGTACGCTTCGTCTAGCTGTTCTTCAGCTTCCTCGAGGAGGTCTTCAGCATCATCCGTGTCTTCCCCGTCTTCGTCTGCCTCATCTATTTCATCTTGCGCGTCATCAATGGCCGCTTCTGCGTCGTCAATAGCGTCCTGCGCGCTGTCTTCGTCTATTTCGTCGTCATCATTGTCTGCACCAATTTCATCAAGCGCTTCGTCAATGAAATCACTTGCTTCTTCTGCAAGATCAACCGCTTCGTCAAAGTCCTCGTCGTCAAGAGCTTCCTCGGCTTCGTCAAGCAGGTCTTGTGCTTCATCAAGCAGATCTTGAGCTTCTTCTACATCTTCTCCGTCTTCGTCTGCCTCATCCACCTCATCTTGTGCATCGGCAAGCTCTTCAAGGGCTTCGTCTATCGCGTCTTCAGCGTCCCCTTCG